>NZ_DKHL01000038.1:0-180442 GCF_002453775.1 Empedobacter sp. UBA6745 | reverse complement strand
CAAAAAAATTGTCGAAACAATCAATAAACTGCCAATCCAATCAAGGATACCAAAAGAAACATTAAGCCAAAGTATTGCAATAATTGTTGCAGAAAGAGGTTCAGCAGAAGCAAGTAAACTACTTTTTTGACCACCAATAATTTGTACTGCGGTTAGGTATAAATAGAAGGGAATTAATGTTCCAAAAAGAATGATGAATAAAGTATATAAATATGTTTTCTGATCCCAAATACCATCTATTGACCAAGGAGCTTTAACAAACGAAAAGGCTAATCCACCGATTAACATTCCCCAACCGATAATTGTTGCCGAATTGTATTTTTGCAATAATGGAATAGGTTGTAACGTATAAATTGCTAAAGCTACAGCAGATCCTAAACCAAAAAATAATGCGGTTGTAGAGATATTTAAGCTATCCAATTTACCATGAGTAACCAACAAGAAAGTACCAATAATAGCAAAAGAAATGGCAATACAATCAATAAAACGAGGAGTTTTTTTATTTTTAAATGCTAAATAAATAGCGATAAGAACTGGACCTGCATATTGTAATACTGTTGCTGTAGCGGCATTAGAGTGTTTGATGGCTGCAAAGTAGGTGTATTGCACCATAAGCATCCCTGTTATCGAGAAAAGTATCAATCGAAAAGCATCCTTTTTATTATGCCAAACATCAACGATTTTAGCTTCTTTCTGGCTTGCAGCATATAACAACAAAATGAAACCCGAAACAAGCATTCTTACTGTAATCATCCATTCTACATTGATGCCACGTTGTTGAAACAAAAATTGCCCAAATGTTCCTGAAATTCCCCATAATGAAGCTGCAATAATTGCAAATAAAAATCCTTTTAACGTCGCATTTTTCATGAATAGAATGTTTGATATATTATTTTGTTTTGCAAAAATAATTGAAATACTATAGTGAAAATCTTTAATTTTATAATGTATTTTGCAACTTTGTTTCATTTAAGCTTTGTTTATGATGGATTTAGACCGATTTGATATAGAAATTCTTGATATTTTACAAAAAGATAACATGACTTCGCAACGTGATATTGGTGATAAAATTGGATTATCTGCAGCGGCAGTTCAACGCCGAATCAAAAAAATGCGTGAGGAAAAAGTAATTCGTGCAGATATTTCTGTCATTAACCCTGAAGAAGTTGCTTCTCAAATTTTATTATTTGTAGAAGTGGATTTGGATACAGATAAAATTGAATTTATTGATGAAATAAAAAACACTTTTAGTCAGGTTCCACAAGTACAACAGTGTTACTATGTGACAGGAGAAGTAGACTTTATACTAATTATGGTTGTTAAGAGCATGCAAGAGTATGAATCATTAATAAGAAAATTGTTTTTAAGTAATTCTAATATTCGACGTTTTAAGACATTTGTCAACATGCATACGGTGAAAGCGGGACTTCAAATTCCATTACCCAAAAAGGATTTTAAATAAAAACATAGTTTACTATTCAGCTTTCACCTTACTTCTTATTATAAAAATCAATTTGTCGTTGAATTGTTTTTTCGGTTTGAATAATGTCTAATATTAGAATTTTGATGGTTTCTTTTTTGTTCTTTTCGGTTTCATAAAAGTTGGAGTATAAGAAATTCATGAAAAATTCTGTTTTGTTCTTCAATATATCTTTTTGTTCTTCAATATTAGATAAAGAAGTGATTTTATCATAATTTATCAAGTCAATTTTGGAAGTTGAAACTGATTTCCAAGCGCTTGTTTTAATTTGAGGAATAAACACGCCTTTACATTTCATTGTGATATCCAAAATGTTAACACTTTTGTTATCAGCATAGTATTCGAGCGAATCGACATAAGAATTTTGCAAAGGAATATTGTATTTTATTTCTTCCGTTGTTTCATTCAATTCACTTTTTATCGTTGAAAATACTTGATTAATATACACTTGGTCTTTTCTATTCGTGTTCCAATTGTCAATAAACAGTGCAATCAAAATACCTACGGTTACAGGAATAATTTCTTTGATAAATTGAATTGAATAATTTTCTAATGCTTTCTTCATTAAATTTAGTTCTCGTTAATTTATATTGATGTGTTAAATCAAACAAATATCTCATATTCATCGGAATGCACCATAACTATTTTTATATTTTTTGAAAAATAGTATCGAAATTTAAACCTTAACAATTAAGTTGATGTTTTTGAGAGTTGAATTAAGTTTAATTTGCTCTATTTTGTTCCTCGAAATTCACTTTTTTGTTGTTTTCTTTCACTTTATTATTTCCAAAATTGTATGTTAAACTAAGTTTGAAACCTCTGTAATCATTGTATTGATTAAACTCCGAACGATAATCGCCGTTATACGAATATCCTTTGTTTTTTATCGTTTTGAATACATCATTTATTACAAAATTTGCTTGTAATTTTTTATCGAAAAACGAAGCTTTAATGCCTGGCGAAAACTCTAATTGATCTTGCAATTTTATGTTCGCATAAGTGAATGGAAGCGTATGCCAGAAGTTTAGCATCAAAAACCATGTTTTGTCTTTATTCAATGTGATGGTATTATAAAAAGAATACGACATCGAATAAACTTTTAACTTTTCCAGTTCAGAAACAGTCGGTTTTGTGGTTGTATAAGATGCATTCGCATTAACTGAAGTTTCCCAAATTTTGAAAAAGGTGTTGTAATATCCAATATTGAATCCCGTTCTGTTTTGATCGTAACTATTTTCTACTACATTGCTGTAAATTCCATCCGAAAATCGTGCAATATTAGACAAATTATTTTGGCTATATTGATTATAAAGTCCAAAAGTCAATTTTCCTTTGTACGAATAATTTAGTTCGATATTATCATTAAAAGATGGTTGTAATTTAGGATTTCCTGTGTAATACATATACGGATTCGTGTACCAACGGAATGGATTTAAAGATTGAAAATCGGGACGATTTATTCTTTTGGAATAATTGATACTGAACGAATGATTAGTAGTTGGTTTGTAACTGATATAAGCTGTAGGAAATAATTTTCCATAGTCCTTTTTCAGTCTGCTGTTTTCGTCATTTGGTGTAAAACCTTCTAGCGAAGTATATTCGTATCGCAAACCTGCTTTTGCTGACCATTTTTGATTGAAATCTTTTTGGAAACTCACATAAGCTGCATAATTATTTTCTTTGTACTGAAAAACATTACTATTAGTAGGATTCAAAATAAAATCTGCTCCATCAAATTCATAATATTCCACATCAGATTTGTTATCCAATAATGTATATTTTGCTCCAGTTTCTATGTTCGACCATTTGTAAGGCAAAGTAAAATCAGCTTGCATCGAAAAGATCGAATATTTCATTTTACTATTGTTCTGAATTAAAGTTTCGTTGTTATTCAATTCATTTTGCGTATTAAAATCGTTGAATTTTTTGGGTGAATTATTTAGAAAATTCGCCGTGAAATTTAGCTTTTTTCCAATGCTATCTAATTTTATATCATAATAAGCATTCAAGGTATGTGTAGGTGTTGTCCAATGTTGTTTTTGATTGGTATACAAAGTAGAATCAATAACCGAATGTGTTTGGTATCGGCTGATTCCTTTTGTATCCATATCATAATTCAACTTACTATAACTGTAAATAAATCCTGTATTTTGGTTTTTATTGATTTTGACATCTAAGTTATAATTAACGCTAAAAATCTTCGGGTTATCATGCCTTTCTTCGTTTGTATAAATTGCGGTTTCTTTCCCAATAAAATTTTGGCTATTACGTAGCTTGTAATTAATATCACCTTGATTTATTTTTAATGAACTACTTATTTTATTCGATTGATAATTAAGCGTTCCGCCTGTTCTGAAACCATTGTATGAATTTCGTTGATATGAAGAATTTACACTCCCGCTCCAGCCAAGATTGGGATTTTTCTTTAAAATAATATTAATAATTCCGCTATTTCCTTGGCGATTTTTGATGGAGTTGTTTGGAATTACTGGAAGTAATTTTAATTAAACTATTAATTCAAACTCTTATATATTATCTGATTGATAAGAGTTAGAAGAATCTAAAGACTGTAATATTTATAATAAAACATTGTTAGTCAAATTATTTAAAGAATGTTTTAGTTTTAGTAATTATTCTAGAACCTCAATTAATAGAATTATTTTCAGATTTGAGGTTCTTTTTTATTTATATAACTAGAATACAAACCTTAATTATCAATATTAGTTTTAAGCCATACCATAAGATCTTTGTCTGGTGTTAGCGCTAATCTTTTTCGAATGTTATATCGATTATTTTCTATTGTTTTTAAGGCTTTATGTGTATAATTAGCAATTTCTTTTGTTGTAAAACCAAGATAAATGTAGGCAGCAAAAGTTAATTCACTATTTTTTAGATTCGGATTAATTTCTAACATTTTAGAAGTGAAATGAGGATGTACTTCTTGAAATCTACACCAAAAATGCGGAGAATTACTTTTTGCCATTTCCATTAATTCACCAAAACTTTCATTTACTTTTTGATGTAAATTTGTTATTTCTTGTTCGTTTTTACTTAAAATATCTTCTTTTTCTTTTAATTGAAGCTCTTTTTCATCGATTATTCGACGTTTACGTATTTTTAAAATTTTGTAAACAATTAAGAATCCTATTAAAAATAGAAGAGAAATGATTGCGGTAATTAAAATATATTCTTTTTGAGTTTTTTTCTTTAGAATTGTTTCATTTTCTTGCGCACGAGAAAGTTCATTTTCTAACGAGTTTCTAGCTTTGGCTAGTTCGTCTTTATGACCAGTTGATTCGTTAATAAGGTGTAAACGTTCTTGCTCATAATCACCAATCATATGATAACTTTTCGCAATTTTAGAATCTACATATGAATAACTTTGATTAAAATATTTATTGTTTTCAATTGATTTTAAATAAGATTCTATTGCTTTTTCATAATTTTTTATTTGAAAATAATAATCGCCATTTAATTCATAAAAAATTCCAAGGTATTTATAGTTTTGCTCAATCGCAAGTTTATAACTTTTATCAATAAATTTTTTTGCTTTTTCAGGCTGATTATTGTTAATATAAAACCAACCTTTATAAAAATATACGTAAGGTTTTATTCTAAAAATATTTTTGGCATTATTGTAATCTTTAATAGAAATAGACTCAATCATTTCAATTGATTTATCTGCATAAAAATGTGTAGATTTTATATCATGTTTCTCAAAATAATAATCTGCAAATTTGATATAAATATTGGCTTTAATAAGCTTTGACTCGATATCATTTTTAAATTTAATTAAATCTAAAGCTTCAATATTTTTTTGTAAATAAAATTTAGGTAGCCCTAGTCTACTATAATATGTAGCTTGCGTAGATAGAAAAAGAGCTTTTTGTTTATTATTATTTTTTACATAATCCTCCTTTAAGGCTTTATCTATATAATATGATGCTTTGTCTAATTGGTTAAGAGCAAGTAATGCTTTAGAAATTAAATTGTATCCTTCGATTTTTTTAGGAATGTTGTTTTGTTTTTCTGCTAAAATTATTGCTTTATTTGATTCAATAAGCATTTTATTGTAGTCTACTACAACATGTTGATTGGCAAGTTGTAGTAAGCTGTCTATCTTTTGGGTTGTGCTATTATTTGTATTGGCAAATAAAAACTGAGCTGCTAAAATAAGCGCAATAAAAAGACTCGATTTAGGTTTCATTATTCTAATTAACAAGTTTTGATTAAGGTAATGTAGAATAAGAGTTTTAATTGCATACTAATATACACTATTGATATCAATAAATGATAGTAATTTATTAAAATAATAAAACAGTTCTTTTTTATTTAATTACGAATTAATCTTCCTCCACAAATTTGGGTTGCGACGCTTTTATTCCAAAAAATGTTAGAATAATCATGCAGAACATTAAAAAGTATAATGAATAGCTCCAAGTAGACTCGATATCATATAATTTTCCGAAAATAGGAGGTCCAAATGCCGCAATCAAATAACCAACAGATTGTGCCATTCCCGAAATTTTGATGGTTCCAACCATTGTTTTTGTTTTCAATGAGAAGAATAAAATAGAAAGACTAAAGGCAAACCCTCCTGCAATTCCAATTAAAATCGCACTCAAATAACTGAATTTTGCTTTGAAAATTAACAATGTTATGATTCCAATAAAATATAAAGCAGAAGTTATGTAAATCATAATTTTTGGATTTTTCATGCGCGAAGCTAAAATTGGACTAACTAACATGGCGGGTAGCATGGCAAGTTGTAAAACCGAAAATACCCAGCCTGCATTGGTTTTTGTCATTCCAAAATCGATGAGTAAAGTAGGTAATAATGCAACCAAACAATAATAAATCAACGATTGTAATCCCATAAAAATACTAATGTTCCATGCTTGTTTCGATTTGAAAATATTGAATTTTACATCTTCTGATTGAACAGTTTTTTGTTGAGTTGCTGTTTTATTTTTTAAAGAATCAATACAGACAATTATAAGTGCAGCTATAGCCGCTATAATCCAAACTCCAAGAGAACCTTTCCAACCTAAATTTGTCCAGTTTCCAATTGCAATACTCAATCCAGAAGCTAATGCGGCGATTAAACTCATCGAAACCGAAAAAATACCTGTCATAATTCCAATTTTTGTTGGAAACGTATTTTTTATATACGCTGGTGTCAAAACATTTCCAATACAAATTCCCAATCCAATTAGTAACGAACCGATATATAACATCGAAATATTGCCGTAAATACGGACGTAAATCCCGATAGTTAGAATGATTAAGGAATAAATTAATCCATGTCGAATATTAATTTTTGCAGTGGCTTTACTCACTAAAATTGAACAAAATGCAAATACGAAAAGTGGAATAGAAGTTAATAAACTTGCCTGAAAATTGTCTATTTTTAAGACAGATTTCATTTCATCTAAAATTGGACTTACAGCAGTAATTGGCGCTCTTAGGTTAGTTGAAACTAAAATGACAACTGCAATTCCAATCCAAATATTTTTATTTTTTTCCATTGACTTGATATTTCTAATTCAGTTACAAAATTAATCATGTCGTTTTTATTAATTTTGCCATATATTATATTTAAAACGACAAATAAAATTAACATCTTGTACATATTGAATTAAAATTCGTCAGTTNNGTGATTTTTAGAAATGAAATGAATAAAAATTGTATCGAGAATTAAGATGAATTTTTATCTTCTAAAACCTTATTCTCGATATAAAATTCTTCCAGAATTTCACTCGAACTGACGGTTTTATTGCTATAATTAGCTAAATGTACAAAAGGAAAAATTAATTCATTTATGAAACAAATTATTGGAGAATATTCGGATCATATGACGACCAATACTTATGTTTGGTACGAGAAGAATCGCAAAAATGCGGATGAGGTTCATTCGCATGATTATTTCCAATTGAATTATGTTGAAGAAGGTTACCAATATTTTCATATCGAACAAAAGATTTATTTAGTCCCTCAAAATCATGTTATTTGGATTCCTGCAAATAAGCTACATCGTACAACTTCTGAGGCGAAAACCGTCAATCCAATGTTGATTTTGTTTAAAGAAACTTTTAAGGAGGATTTTTACAACGATATTCATGTTTTTGTTGCACCGCCAATTCTAAAGGAAATGATGCTATATGCTTCAAAATGGAATAAATTTTTGGTAGAAGATAAGGAGCAAAAGATTTTCTTAAATTCGATGTTGTATAGTTTGCCTCATTTTTGTGATGAAAACCATAATTTGGAGTTGCCAGTTCTTGTTGATAAACGTTTAATTCCTGTGAGTGAGTACATTCATTTTCATTATTCGACAAATTTTAATTTGAATGAATTGACAGATAAAGCGAATATGTCTGCTCGAAATTTGCAACGAATTTTCAAACAAGAAACGGGAATTACACTTCAAAAATATATGCAACTTGTCCGAATTCTAAAAAGTATTGAATTAATAGATACCAATAATTTTACATTGAGCGAAATAGCTTATCAAGTCGGTTACAAAAGTTTGTCTGCTTTTACAGCGTCTTATTTTGCTGTTACAAAAACAAAACCTAAACGAAAATAATTCGTTTTAATTTCCTTCAATTTTTAGTTTCCTTAATTTAATTTTCAACAAATTAAGTTGATTGATAATGTTTTAACATCTCATTCTTTTATCAGAATTAGAAGATGAAACTCGATTTTTATCATTGTTCAATAAATTAATTTAGAATAAATAAAAATAAATTAAAAAATTCGTTTACATTTGTCTTATTAATTATTAGACTAATTCTAAATAATAAAATTAAGGACAAATGAAGAGGCGCTTTTTTCTACTAAGCTTACTTACAACACTAACTCTACAGGCTCAAGAAATTAATTCGTTTCCAAAAGATTCGACGATTAATTTGGAACAAACCGTTATTTCTGGGCAATATAATGCACAATCGGTCAGGAAATCTATTTACGAAGTAAAAGTGATTTCGCAAGAAATGATCGAGCGACAAGCAGGAAATACATTGGCAGATGTTTTAAATCAAACATTGAATATGAATATTATTCCGAGTTCTTCTACAGGAAAATCGACGGTGCAAATGTTTGGTTTGGATGCGCAATATTTCAAAATTTTGGTAGATAATATTCCATTAGTTAACGACGAAGGTTTAGGAAATAATACCGATTTAACGCAAATTAATTTAGATGATATTCAGCAAATAGAAATCGTAGAAGGTGCGATGGGAGTTGAATACGGAGCTAATTCTATAGCGGGAGTAATCAATATTATTACTAAAAAAGGAGGGAAGAATAAATTTGATATTTCTGCGACTTTGCAAGAGGAAACCATTGGCGACGAATACAATTGGAAAAATAAGGGAAGACATATACAATCCTTGAAAATCGGGCATAAATTTTCAGACAAAATCTACGCTAATTTAAGTTTTTCACGTAATGATTTTCAAGGATTTTTTGATGATAAAAAAGGAAAGAATTATCCTAATAATGATGGATTGAGAGGATACGAATGGTTGCCAAAAGAGCAAAATGCAGCAAAAGCATTTGTTCAATATAAAAAAGACAATTATCGTTTGTTTTATAAATTCGAATATTTCAACGAAGAAACCAAGTATTACGATCCCAATCCAATTGCTTCAACGAATGCGCCAACTGCGACAATTGATTATTTTGGAAAAGATAGAACGTATACAACAGATCGTATTTACAATCACTTAAATGCTTCTGGGCGATTTAGAAAAGCAATTAATTATGATGTTTCGTTTTCATATCAAGAACAAAAAAGAAAACTGAAATCGTATAATTATGAAATTCTTGAAGGTATTGAACATGATGTAAACAAATTCGAATATGAAAGTCGAAAAGTGTATTATTCTAAAGGGATGTTCAGCAATTTTATTAATAAAAATGATTATTTCGATTTTCAATTTGGTTATGAAATCGATCAAACAAAAGGTTTTGCTTCAACTTCGGCAGGAGAATTTTTTCAAAAACAGATAGAAAGAAAATTAGGAACTTATGATTTTTTTGCTTCTTCTGAAATTAATCTAAATGATAAACTTTCGTTTCGCCCAGGCGCTCGCGTGATGTTTTCGGAGCAATTTGATACACAATATGTAATGAGTTTGAGTGCGAAATATCTACTTGGAAAACAGTGGGAATTGCGTGCGATTGTTGGGACTTCGCCGCGTTTGCCAAATTATGAGGAAATGTATTCGTATTTCGTAGACGTCAATCATAATGTTCAAGGAAACGAAAATCTGAATCCAGAAAAAGGAGTTTCTGCTTTTGTTCACTTAAAAAAGAATTGGAATATCGGCGAAAATAATTCGTTGGAGCAAAAAGTTTCGTTGTGGAAAATTAATCTGAAAGATAAGATTGATTTGATTGTTGTTGAAGAATCTCCATTGAAATATCAATATCGTAATATTGATAATTATGATGTGCAAGGAGTTACTTATTTGAATCAATTCAAAGTTCATCAATTTATGGGTGGAATTGGCTTTACGTTGACAGGAATCAAGCAAGATATTGATGAAGCAGTTGCTGTAAATTCAGTTAAAAATAAATATTTCTATTCAACGCAAATCAATGCAAATGTATCGTACACCTTGCCTAAAACCAATACAATTTTCTCACTTTTCTATAAATACAATGGAGCGCAAGAGCAATTTGTCTTGAAAAATAATCCGTCAAATACAAGTGAACAAATTTTAGTAAAAGGCAAACAAGAAGCTTTTAACTGGATGGATGCGTCGATTAAACAAAGTTTTTGGAACAAAAAACTTGATTTAACAATTGGTGTGAGAAATCTGTTTGATGTGAAATATTTGAACAGTTCATCTGGAAATGATGGTGCGCACAGCCAAGATTCTACAAGTATTTTGTATGGATATGGACGTTCGTATTTTGCTAAACTTACGTTCAATTTAGGAATTAATTAATCAAAAAAATTATGAAAAAAATATTTATATATACCTTATTGTTTAGTATTTCTTTTTTGTGGTCGTGTAGCGAAGAAAACAATCCAATTGGACAAGATTTTGTTGTTGCTTTTAAGGATGCAAGTATCGATTTTAGTAAGATTGATAATGAGAAAACAATAAATTTAATTTATTCTAAAGTAGCAGAGCAAGATGGACAAATTCATATCAAAGTAACCGAAGATAAAGCAACTTATAATGTCGATTATTCAACTTCTGTTGCAGTTGCAAATCAAGAAATTATTATTCCAATCAAAAAAGGTGAAACGTCGACAAGTTTTACGTTCAAGAATTTGATTTATCCATTTGATCGTTCTGATAAAACAATTCAGTTTGAAATTACAAAAATTGATTATCCATCAGCGATTATTCAAGGATATTCGTCAACAAAAATCTCTTTCGAAAATTCGATTGGAGGAACAATGGATGTGGAAATCGGCGGACCAAATGAGCAATATCAGGTTTATGTAGACTTAAGTAAAGGAACGCAAACAAAGGTAAAAAGAGATTCTTGGGATTTAGGTTTTTACAATGGAACAAATTTCCGCGTGATGCTAAATACTTCTATTTATATGGCGGTAAAAGCGTTGGACGAAACCGATTTGTCGAAAGTAACAAAAGCATCTGTTGGGAAATTAATCAACGAAGTTGCGGTAGGTACATTTACAGATTCTAATAAAGAATATGTTGACGATCCTGCTGGAGATATTTTGAAAACAGCGATTGCGGAAATTAAAGAATCAGATAACCCAGTTTATTTACTGAATTTGGGTTACGAAGTCGGAACATCAACGCCTGCGGTTGGTTCTGCGGCTGTTGCTGGAAATTCACGCGGTTGGAAAAAAGTGAAATTCATCAAAAAAGATGAGCAATATGTGATGCAATATGCCGATTTAGATGATACGACTTACAAAGAAAAAGTTATAGCAAAAACGTCGACGCATAATTTTGTTCACTTCAGTTTTACGACGAATGATATTGTAGATGTTGAACCTCCAAAATTAGAATGGGATTTGAATTTTACAGTTTTCACTAATCTTATTACAGGAAATGGTTCTTATGGATATTCGGATTACGTAGTCAATAATCTGAAAGCAGGCGCAAAAGCCTATCGTGTGGATGTAACCAATGAAATTACCTACGAAAAATTTAATGAAACGATGATTGATGAAACAAAATTTTTAGACGATCAGCGTGCAATTGGTGATTCTTGGCGACAAGTTACTGCTCCTCAAAAATTATTTTCGGATCGATTTTATATCATCAAAGATGCAGAAAATAATTATTACAAAATTAAAATGTTAGCTTTTCTGAATGCTTCTGGCGTGAGAGGTTATCCAAAATTTGAATATAAACTTATCAAATAAATTTATCATAAACATACTCATTATTAGTGGTTAGAATGCGTCAATCCGAGTCATACGGGTCAGAGTGTAATCTCTCGGATTGACTGTTCTAATTCTGAATAACAATTAAAAAATTATTATATCATGAAAAACAAATTTACACTTTTAGCAACAATCATTCTAACATCTGTTGCAATAAATGCACAAACCATAAAAGGTGAAGTCACAATGGGTGCAGCTTATGCAAATGATGTTTATTATGGATTGGCAGATCAATCGACGAATTCTGTAAATAGAAGCGATTGGGATATTTCATTTTATCGAAAATCGAATATGTCAACAGGAATTCGAGTGAATGATGGTGCAGGAATTCAGGTGTACGAAGCATCAAATGATTTGTCGAAATGGAATGCAATTGATGTAGCAAATTTATCTACTTGGACTGCTTTGTATAATTCGGATACTGATTGGCAAAAAGGCGCTTTCAATAATGGTTCTGCGACATATGGTTGGGGTAATTATAGTATTGCAAATCATTACGTAAATGGTTCAATCATTTTTGTCTTGAAATATGCAACAGGAGAATATGTAAAATTGAAAATAGATAATTTTGCAGCTCCTTTAGGCGAATATAATTTTACGTATTCTAAATTGACAAATGGAACTTGGTCTGCTGATACAAAAGTAAATCTTCCACATAAAACCAATTCAACTAATTTGTTCAATTATTATAGTTTATTGACTGATAAAGCGGTTACACCAGAGCCAGACCAAAGTAAATGGGATTTGAAATTTACAAAATATGTTACACCACTTACGACGAATGATGGTGATATTGTGATGTATACGGTAACGGGAGTTTTGCAAAGTGATTTGATCAAAGTAGCGAAAACAGAATCTGGAAATCCTACTGATGATACAGCTTATGTAGCAGATATTAATGCAGTTGGATATAATTGGAAAACCTTATCGGGTTGGTCTTATGTAGTGAATCCAACGAATCATTTTATCAAAAATACATCTACGAATCAGATTTATAAATTAGTTTTCAAAACTTTTGAAGGAACTTCTACAGGAAAAATAACATTCGATTACGAAAATGTAACAACTAATTTAGGAACAACAGAATTAGCCAAAACGAAGTTTGAAATTTATACCACTTCTCAACCTAAAACAATTGGTTTGGTGTACAATTCTCAAGAAGCGAAATCGTCTCCATTAAATATTCAAATTTATGCGATAAATGGACAATTGGTGCATCAAGAAAGCTATCAACCAACGTCATCATTTACAAATAAAACAATACAATTAAATAAACTTTCGGCTGGAGTTTACATCGTAAAAGTACAATCTGCCGATAAAGTTGAAACGAAAAAAATAGTTTTGAAATAAAGTTTTGAGTACTTTATTTGTCTCTTTGTGTGAGGTCGTCTGAAAAGACGACCTTTTTTTATTATGTGATTTTATAATGCTTTAAAAATTGATAAGTTAGAAAGAATTGTAAAGTTGGTTATTAGATTTTACTTTCGCGAATTTTAGGCTAATCAAAAAAACAAAAAGAGTAAATATTTCTGAAAAAATAAATAGCATTAATGGTTCTATCAACTTTTCATTCAGTAAGTATTTTGAGATGGTAAGTTGAAGTAAAAATAAAGGTGTTATTGTACAGAATAAAACTAAACGTGTAAAATTTAATTTATTATCAAACACTAAATTTTGAAAAGGAAACTTGAATAAATAGATAAAAACATATATGAGTCCAAATATAACAGGAACAATAAAATCTACAATAAATACATCAATATGATCAAGAAAGATGGTTTTCAGAAGAGTAAAAAATAGTGTAAATCCTACTGAAAAAATCAACATACTTAATATATAAGGTTTGAAAATGAATTTTATTTTTTCTTTTGTCGTTAGCATAATCAAATATATAAAACTCTTGATGAAAGACTAAATTATAGTACAATAAAAACCCGATTAACATTTTCTATTAATCGGGTAAAATTTAGTGTGAAATATAAAATTTGGTAAGATTCTTCTTAATTCAATTCAGCGACAATCTCGCGCCATTGCTCCAATTCAGGGATACCTGGTTTTCTTTTTCCAAAGAATTGCACAATGATTTCTCCTTTATCATTAAAAACCTCAATCGCTGTTACAATACCGTCTTCAGTTGGTTTTCTAACAATCCAAGTTGAAGCAATTTTTGACATATCCAAGTGCATATTAAAATCTGGATCCAATATATTGAACCAGTTTTCATGCCACATCGTACGTTTAATTTCACCAGTATGAATCTGAATATTTCCTTTGTTTCCTGTGAAAACCATGATTGGCGTTTGCGTTTCGGCAGATTTTTCTAAGAACTGAACAATTGCTTCATTCGAAATTTGTTTTGCATGATAATCTGTCGGAGCCAAACGCAATGCTTGCGTACGTGTAACTCCGAATTTGCGTAACATTGTAAAGAAATTGTGCGTGTCTTTCAACTCAACCCAAGCTTGTTGAAAACCTTCAACATCAATCTCGTTATCAGGTTTTTCTGTAACATTATTTTCGATGATTTCTGTTGCAGGAATAGTTTCTTGATCTTCGTCTTTGTATTTCTCAACCAATGCATCAAAGGCTTCTACATTGCTTTGCGGAACCAAATATATTTTGTGAATAGCTTCGCCATCTTTCCCGAAAAATTGTAAACTTTTGCGTTCTCCATGTTCAGATTTTTCTACAACTGCAAAAGCTGTTTTCCAATGATTCAAGAAAATTCGCATATCAATATCTTCCCCAACAAAAAGTTGTGCGTGAGGCGAAGAAAAATCAGGGTTCAGATAAATACCTTTGCGTTCGTGCACACATTCGTTGTTGCGCGTCAAAGCCATCACTTTTCCAAGTGACTCTATTTCTTGTAAAATCGCAGCAAATTCAGGCTTTAATTTTGTAACATTATCGCCTAATTGCGTTGCTAAAAGTTCCATTTCGCTAACGCCAAGTTCTTTCGCTGCGTTACGTATTCTAATTTTAGGTTGATTTGCTTTCAAATCTTCCCATTGTTGTTTTAAATCTGTAAGTGTGTTCATTGTAATTGTTTTTTTACCGAATAAAATAAGTGGTTTTTGGTCGATTGGATTTTTACAAATGGTACAAGGAAATCTATAAATTTTGGAAATGATTTCTGGTCGGAAAACCTTTTCTGGACTATCTTGATAAACAATTTTTCCTTTGTTCATTAAGATCACTTCATCAGCAAACTGAGAAGCCAAATTAAGGTCGTGCATTACCAAAATTACTAAGTTTCCTTTTTGTTTAAAATCATTCAGAATTTCTAACAAATTAAATTGATGAGAAACGTCCAAATTATTCAAAGGTTCGTCTAATAATAGTAGTTTTTGATTGACTTCATTCTCTAATTGCACAAAAACGCGCGCCAAATGTACACGCTGTTTTTCGCCACCAGAAAGATGAATGTAATCCCTGTCTTTTAAATGATTGATATCGGTTTTGGTCATCCAATAATCAACCGAATCGATGTCTTGTTGTTGAGGTGAATTTTGGAAATATGGATAACGTCCCATCAGCACAACTTCCTTCACTGTAAGCGGAATATCTGTTGGTTGATGTTGCGAAAATTTAGCTTTATGTTGCGGTAAATCTTCTTTTTTCCAGTTTTTTAAGGCAATATCTTTTAGTCGAATTAGGTTAGCATTTGGTTCAATTTCATTCGCGATATAGCTCAATAAAGAAGATTTTCCTGCACCGTTTGGTCCAACGATTGCAATCATTTTTCCTGCTTTTGCATCAAACGAAATCGTATCTAAAATCTTGAATGATTTGTATTGATAATTAATATTTTCTACCGCTAACATTACAATGATTTTTTATAATTCATTAAAATTGAAATAAAAACTGGTGCGCCCATTAACGAAGTTAAAATACCGATTGGGATTTCAGATGGAGCAACCAATGTTCGACTGATTGTATCTGCAACAATGACTAATATCGCGCCTAAAAATGCAGATAAGGGAAGAATGATTACATAATTTGATTTGAAGACTAATCGTAAAATATACGGAACGATTAATCCTACAAATCCGATTGTTCCTGTAAAAGAAACAATTGTTCCGACTAATAAAGCTGAGAAAACAATGATTTGTCTTTTCGTTTTTTCGACATTAATTCCCAAATGTTCAGCATCTTTTTCGCCCAACATCATCGCGTTTAATATTTTTCCTTTTCCAATTAAAAAGTAAAAACTTACACTAACAACGATTGTTAAAATTAAGATTTTGTCCCAGTTGGCACTTGCAATGCTACCTAATGTCCAAAATGTTAGGTTGCGTAATTCTTCTTCTGATGATAGATATGTTAACAATCCGGTTGCAGATCCGCATAAAGCAGAAATGGCAACTCCGGCTAACAGTAAAATGGTGATATTTGTTTTTTGATGATGTGAAGAAATTTTATACACAAAAACTGTGGAACACATAGCGCCGACAAATGCCATCAAACTAAGCAATGAGTAATGGATAATTTCTGGAACAAAATCTTTGATATATCCTCCCAAAACAATCGTAATTGCAGCAAATAAAATACTTCCTGATGTTATCCCAATCAAGTCTGGAGATGCCAATGGATTTTTGAAAATACCTTGTAGACAAGTTCCCGCAACCGCCAAACCAGCACCAACCAAAATAGACATAATAATACGTGGTAATCGTAAATCGAAAAGCACATAATAATCGCTGTCGTTGATGGCAGTTCTATTGGTAATCGCTTTATTGATAATGGATAGGATGGATTCGTTAAATTGATAAACACCCAGAAATAATGCAAGAATTGCAAGACCAAAGATGCCTAAACTTAACAAAGAAAGATGTATTCTGATTTGCGGATACATATTGTTTTAGACTTTTTTATTTTTGAAGTAATTGATTTAATTGCGCTGCTGCTTGTCCAACACGTGGTCCAAATCCAGAAACCAATTGACCATCCATCGCGATGATTTTTTTGTTTTTTCCTGCATTTGTAGAAGCAACACCTTCTAATTTTAATACGCCGTCAACGCCACCAATACTTTCTAAGCCTTTGTCAAACATCAAAATATAATCAGGATTTGATTTTACAACCGCTTCTGGCGTTAATGGTTTGAAATCTTCAAATTCTGTAATAGCATTTTGTCCACCAGCAATTCCAATAATTTTTTCCATTGGTGTATTTGTTCCAGCAACCATCAAGTTTCCTGCTCCACGAGCGTAAATGAACAATACTTTTGGTTTTGTAGCCAAAGGTTTTACAGCTTTAAGATCTGTGTCAATTTTAGTAGTAATAGCATCGAAATCTTGTTTGTTTAGAGAAGTTGCAACTGTTTTTACTAACTCTTTCGTTCCTTCAACTGAATAATCTTGTTTGATAATTTCAGTCTGTATTCCTGCATTTTTTAGTTGTGCAATTTGTTCTGGATTCAAGTCTTTATCTGTCGCATATACTTTTGTTGGTTTCAAAGCCAATAAAGCCTCGATTGACAAAGAACGAGTATGCCCCAAATCTGTTGCTTTTTCCTTTACAGAAGCGGGGTAAGTACTTGTAACGTCAACACCAACAAGGTTATTTTCTTCTCCTAAATCAGCTAAAATTTCAGTAATCGCTCCATTTAAAGAAACAATTTTTTCTTTCGAAATAGTATTCTCTGTTTTTACTTCTTCAGTCGATTCATTTTTTGATTCTTTATTCGTGCAGCTTGCTAATAGAGCTAAGATTGCAGTAGAAATAAATAGTTTTTTCATTATTATTTGTATTAAGTCTAAATTAAAATACAAATATTAGGAAAAAGATTTAGTTAGACAATATTTATTTAGAATAATTTAAAATAAATGTATGCAATTAAAATTAATTGATTTGTAAATATTGTTTTAGAGATAAAAGTAATTTGATAATAATCATAGAATTGGAGAGAATAATTGTTTTTTAGTTTGTAATAAAAAATCTAAATTAGTTTTTTTAATGTGGGAAGAAATGATGAAGATTGCAATTATTAGTGACATTCATGGAAATTTATTGGCTTTGAATGAAGTTTTAAAGGATATTAAGGATAAGAATATCAATCAAATTTATTGTTTAGGAGATTTAGTTGATTTTGCACCTTGGAGTAATGAAGTTATTTCTTTTTTTATCAAGAATAAAATTCCATGTTTATTAGGAAATCACGATGAGCGAATTGCGTTAGATTTACCTTTATTTCCACTTTTACATCATGACGATATTGAAACTAAAAATAGATTTGAAGCGATTAATCATAGTAAAAGAACCATCAGTTTAGAACATAAAGAATGGTTAGGTAATTTACCTTATCAACTTGAATTGGTATTTAAAACTGGGAATTCGTTTAAGAAAATATTACTTGTTCATGCAAGTTTAGAGACCAACGACCAATATGTGTATGAAACCGATGATAAGCAAATGATGTATTCTTTTTTGAAAGATAAAAATATAGATGCTTTGGTGATGGGGCATACGCATCAATCTTATATTCAGCAGGTTTCGGATGTTTTATTCATAAATAGTGGTTCTGTAGGCAGAAGCAAGGAAGATGATAGGAAAGCAACTTATACAATTCTAACTTTGGATGAGCAGAAGATTGAAGCTGAAATTATCAAGGTTGATTATCCAATAGATGAAGTTGCATCTGCTATTTATTCGAGCGATATTCCTGATTTTTATGGTGATTTTTTATTAAAGAAATAATCTTGGTTTTGATGCAATCAAGAATTTATAGAAGTGTCTTTTTTAAGAGGAATAATTAATTTGAAAATGAATATGATAATTCCAATGATTTGAATAATGGAAGCTAAAAATAACATCAAATTGGCAGAAATAATAAAGTAAAAATGTGTGATTTTACACATAATGCCAATAATAAATAGAATTGAACCAAGAAGAAAAACAATTAATGGAAATACAAATTTCATAGTTTTTAAACTTTTAAAATTCCTCTAAAACCACGTGCTGCATAATACGATTGTGCGCCGTTGTGATAAATAAAAACAGTTCCATAACGATAATCACCAAATAAAGAGCCACCTAATTCTCTAATTTTTTCAGGAGTTTTTAACCAACTTGACGTTTTTTGATCTACAATTTCTACAGCTTGCAACAAACGATATTCTTCTTCGGTCAATAATTCAATTTTCATACTTTTTGCAACATCAATCGCATTGTTTTTTGGTTGATGCTCTTTGCGAGACGTCTGTCCTTCGTAATCATACGCCAAACTTCTACGCTCTTTCGGACTTTCTGCCGAACAATCTACAAAATAATATTCGTCTGTTTTATCATTATAAAAAATAACATCAGGTTCACCACCAGTAATTTCCATTTGATGTAAAGACCAAATTTTTTCGGGTTGATTAATGATCCTTTCTTCTATTTTTTGCCAATCTAAATCTTGATGTCGGTGCATATTTTTCTCAAAACGTTCTTTCAAAATCTGAATGCAGTTATTTTGTTCTGCTGGAGTTAGTTCTTTTTTTGTCATAGAATTTATTGTTTTGAGAAATTAATTTCTAACCAAATATATTCAAAAAACAGATGATTTTGGTAATTCATTTATCAAGAATAGGTTAATGAAAAATGATTAATCTGAAAATTATATACATCATCTTGCAAATTGTATAATCTTTTGAAATGAAGTTGTACGAAATTTGTAACATAAGATTTTGTAAATTTAAGTGAATTAAATCGCTCAATTTCGAAGAATATATTATGGAAAATACAAGTAAATTATTTATAAAAAATATGGTTTGTCATCGCTGTAAAGTAGTGGTTGGACGAATTTTGAAGATGAATAACATCGAAACAAATCATATCGAATTGGGAGAAGTTGAATTGAAAAATCCTATTGATAATGAACAATTAGAATTGGTTCGAAATGAATTAGAAGAAGTTGGTTTTGAGTTGATTGATGATAAAAGAAGTAAGTTGATTGAACAAATCAAAACATTGATTATTCAGCTGGTTCATCAAGAAAATAACGAACTGAAAGTCAATTTATCTGATTATTTGAGTGAGAAAACTAATTTGGATTACAAATATATTTCGAATCTATTTTCGGAAATGGAAGGGCAAACAATTGAGAAATATTTTATTCAACAAAAGATCGAAAAAGTCAAAGAATTAATGATTTATGACGAATTATCATTGAGTGAAATTGCGTTTCAATTGAATTATTCGAGTGTGGCACATCTTAGTGCACAATTCAAAAAAGTAACTGGTTTAACGCCTTCTGTTTTCAAACAATTGAGCAAACATACGCGTCGACCAATTGATAAAATCTAAATTAAAAATCATGAAAAAATATAGTTTTTTAGTTATCGGAAGTTTTCTTGCTTTTGCTGCAAATGCACAATTTAAAAATCAAGAAACCAAACAATTTCAAGTGAAAGGAAATTGTGCAAATGCAAAAGAATTAATTGAAAAAGCAGGAAATCAACCTCGAATTTCGAAAGTAGATTTTGATACAAACACCCAAACAGCTTCGATTTCATATAATAAAGCAAAAACAAATTCGAACGAAATCTTAAAAAATATTGCGCTAGCAGGTTTCGATAACTCAGAGTATATGGCGCCTGATGAAGCTTATGCAAAATTGGAAAAAGATTGTCAATATTCTCGGGATAAAAAAATGTTGATGAACCATCAAGAAATGGATCATTCTACTCATAATCAAGCTGAAACTTCTCAACAAAAAAATCAATTGTCACACGTTTTTGATGCTTACTTTTCGTTGAAAGATGCTTTTGTAAAAGCCAATGAAAGTGAAATTTCGAAACAAATTACTGCATTTACTAAATCAATTTCTGTTGTAGAAATGGGTAAACTTTCACATGAATCGCATATGATTTGGATGGAAGTTTTGAATGATTTAGAAACAACTTCGAAACAATTATCGCAAGAAAAAAATATTGAAAAACAACGTTCAACTTTTGCGAAATTATCACAACCAATGTACAAATTAGCTCAGAAAGCAAATCTTGGTTACACAGTTTATTATCAAAATTGTCCAATGTTTAATGGTGGTTCGAATTGGTTGAGTAAAGATTCGGATATTAAAAATCCTTTCTACGGAAATATGATGTTGACATGCGGAAGCACAGTTGAAACATTGAAATAATAATTAAAAAATTGAATGAAAATGAAGAATTTAAAGATAGTTTTAGGCGTTTCAATATTAAGTATTTTTGCATTAACATCTTGTCAAAATAAAACAGAAGAACCAACAGTTACTGCTCACGAAGAACAGATGTCAGATATGATGCAACCTTCGCAAACAATGGCTTACAATGTTGGAGATAAGGTTCCGAATAAGCAAGTTTGTATGGTGAACAACGCTTATATGGGCAAAGATCAGTTCGAAGTTCCTTATGATGGAAAAACGTATTATGGTTGTTGTAATATGTGCGTAGAAAGAATTCCGAATGATGAAACGGCGCGTAAAGCAAAAGATCCTTTTACAGGAAAGGAGATTGATAAAGCGAATGCGTATATCGTTTTGAAAGATCAACAAGGAAATGTTGATTATTTCGAAAATGAGGAGAATTATAAGAAGTTTAGTCAATTATAATAAATCATTCATATGAGGAAATTACTTTGTTTACTTTTTATTCCGTCGGCGATTGCTTTGCATGCGCAAAAACGTGTGGAATACGATTTATATGTACGTGATACCATTGTTAATTTTTCAGGAAAAGAGAAAAGAGCGATTTCGGTAAATGGTCAAATTCCTATGCCAACTTTGGAGTTTACGGAAGGTGATACGGCTGTCATTCGTGTACATAATAAATTGAATGAAGATACTTCTTTGCATTGGCACGGCGTGTGGTTGCCGAATAAGGAAGATGGGGTTCCGATGTTGACGCAAATGGGAATCAAACCTGGCGAAACGTACACGTATTCTTTTCCGATTATTCAGAACGGAACGCATTGGTACCACAGTCATTCAGGCTATCAAGAACAAATCGGGATGTACGGTTCGATGATTTTGAAGAAACGCGAAAATGATCCAACTTTCAGAAAAGGAATTGATGATTTACCTACAATTCCTGTGATGTTGAGTGAATGGACAGATCTTAATCCAAAAAATATTCAGCGAATGTTGCATAATGCAAACGATTGGGCGGGAATCAAAAAAGGTTCTACGCAAAGTTATGCAGAAGCAATTCGTGAAGGGCATTTCAAAACAAAATTGACCAACGAATGGAAACGTATGTTGGCAATGGATGTGAGTGATGTTTATTACGAAAAATTCTTGATAAATGCGCAGAATGAAAGTCAACTGAAACAATTCAAAGCAGGTGATAAAGTGCGTTTAAGAATTTCGAATGGTGGTGCGTCGACTTATTTTTGGTTGCGTTATGCGGGAGGGAAAATTACCGTTGTTGCGAATGATGGAAATGATGTAGAACCTTTGGAGGTTGATCGTTTGATTATTGGCGTTTCCGAAACCTATGATATTGTAGTTACAGTTCCCGAAGGTGGTTTGTCGTACGAATTTCAAGCAACTTCTGAAGATAGAACAGGTTCGGCTTCGTTGTTTATTGGTGAAGGAAAGAAACAATTGATGGAACCACTTCCGAAATTGAAATATTTCGAAGGTATGAAAATGATGAACGACATGATGAATATGGACGGAACGATGAACGATATGGGCATGAAAATGAGCTTGCAGCAAATGGACATGAATACCGTGATGTATCCTGAGATTTCTGGAGAAGCGAAAAAGAAATCCAAAAAATCAAAGAAAGATTCGGCAGAAAATCATCAAGAAATGGTTGAAATGGATCATTCTTCGCACGGAAATACATCCTCAAACATTACCACTTTAAATTACGGAATGCTAAAATCACCTGAAAACACAACACTTCCGAAAGATGCTCCAATAAAAGAAATGCGTTTCGAATTAACAGGAAATATGAATCGTTATGTGTGGAGTATGGATAACAAAGTGTTTTCGGAATCGGATAAAATTCCAGTCAAAAAAGGTGAGATTCTGCGTATTACCTTATATAACAATTCGATGATGCGTCACCCAATGCATTTACATGGTTTCGATTTTCGTGTCATTAATAAAAATGGTGAATATTCTCCGCTGAAAAACGTGTTGGATATTATGCCGATGGAAACAAATGTCATCGAATTTGAGGCAAATACAGAAGGTGATTGGTTTTTCCATTGTCATATTTTGTATCACATGATGGGCGGAATGAATCGCGTTTTTGAGGTTGGAGATTATCAAAATCCTAATTTACCAAATAAAAAACATGCTTATAAAATGTTGCAAATGGAAAGTAATATGAAGCATGTTATGGTAGAAAATGATTTCGCTACAAATGGTTTAGATGGTATGTTGATGGTGCAAGATGCACGTTGGGCTTTTACTTCGGAGTGGGGAATTGGTTACAAACCAGAACACGGTTATGAAGTAGAAACACATTTGGGACGTTTTATTGATCGAAATCAATGGTTTCAAGTTTTTGTAGGTTTTGATTGGAATCAACACAAAATGTTAACAGACCACGGAATTGTAGAAAAGAATATTTTTGGTCAAAAAACAGATAGAAACAAAGGATTATTCAGTGCTGGTTTTGTGTATAAATTACCAATGTTAATTGATTTTCAGACCGAAATTTATCAAACAGGAAAAGTTCGTTTGCAACTGATGAGAGAGGATATTCCAATTTCAAAACGAGTTCGCGCTGGTTTTATGTGGAATACAGATAAAGAATATATGGGCGAGTTGAGCTATATCTTGAACAGAAATATGCACATCAGAACTCATTACGATAGCGATATGGGATTCGGTGTAGGATTGAGGTTAGTTTATTAGAAATATAAATAGTATAAAACATAAAAAGCTTCGAGAATTTTCTTGAAGCTTTTTGTTTTTAGATGATGTTGAATGATTAATCCATCGCTTTCAGTTCATTTAAGAAATCAACAATATCTTGTCCAGAATAATCCGCCATTCCCATTGTTGTATGTGCAATATTTCCTTTCTTGTCTAAAATAACTGTTGTTGGTAACGAACCATTAAAAAACTCAGTAGGAATAGATGAATTTGGATAAACTACAGGCAACGATAAATTTTTACGTTCCATAAATTTTGCTACTTTATCACGTTTTCCTTCTACTTCAACCGTCAAAATAACGATTTCGTTATCATCTTTTACTTTATCATAAAGTTTTTGAATTGATGGCATTTCCGCGATACAAGGCGGACACCAAGTTGCCCAAAAATTCATGAATACAACTTTACCTTTCAAATCTTCCATATTGATTGCTTTTCCGTCAGCATACACCATTTCGAATGTATAATTTGCTTTAGATTTTGGTTGAGTTGTTGGTTCAACTTTTTCTAATTTCGGTTCAAATAAGCCTAATTTCATTAAACCTTGTTGCATCATTGCTTTTGCTTCTGGCACAAAAAGTAAGACCAAAGCCAGCGCACCTATGATAATTGTTGAATAATTTCTTTTTAACATTGCTATAAATTTGTTATTGTTTGTTCCCATTGTAATCCGCTTATATCGGTTAAAACTACTTTGTGAATTTTGTCTGAAATATCAAAATTCAGATTTGCTTTCGCTCCCAAAGGTAACACCAAACTGTGTTTGTTCGGTGTAACTTTTGCTACATAATAATTCGAAATTTGTTGTTTGTCCAAATTAGATAACTCTTTCATATCCAAACTTTCAATTATTTCATTTTGATGATTATGAAAATCTATTTGAATTAAAAAAGAGCCATAAACATCAGCGCCTTCTATTCGCATTACATCAAATGAAACCTTGTTTTGATATTGTTTCAAATTAGATATTTCTACTTTTGGTTTGACAGATTTATTGTGCAAAGTCCCGTAAACTCCACCATGAAAAACCTGATTTGTAAACAAAGTAACGAATAAAATAAAAAAACTAAGACCTACAAAATAAGGTCTATACTTTTTGATTGAAATTGAATTCCAATTATTTTCTTGTTGAATAAATTGATTTTTATTGAAAAAATAATCCAACGAAATTTTTCCAGAACCAGCCTGAAATAGCGTAAAACCTCCAGCTAATCCTAAAACACCAATTTGCCATTCATCCAGACAAGTTGTACCAATCCAGCCCGAACCAAGTAAAATTCCCATTGCCAAAAAGAAAACGGCAATACTCATGATTCGTGTTTTGTAACCAAGCATTAAGAGTAAGCCTACAACGCCTTCTACAATGGTGAAAATCCACATGTTCCAAAGTAAGGCTTCAGGATTTTCGACTAAATATTGAATAAGTGGTTTGATGAAAAGGGCATTTGGTAAAAAATGATTGAATTTTTCGCCAATATAACCCGCAGCTTCTGGATCAAGTTTATTTTCTAAAATTAAACGCCTCCAAAAGGCAGAAAAGTACGTCCAACCAATGACTAAACGTAACGCCAATACAGCATTACCCATTGATAAAACAGATTTATTTTGCATGAATTTTTATATAAGTGATTGAATATTGTTGTCTAAATTAATTGTGAAAAATTAAGATATCAACGAATATTTCAATTGCTTATACAACAGATAAAAAGGTATTTTTGGTGATTGAATTTCATTCGAATCAATATCTTCTTCAATTAATGAAGAACGTGCTAACCCAATGAAATGAATCGGTGAATTTGGTAAATCGAAATTCGGAACATCAAGATTCTTTGTTGATTTTTTAATAGTTTCAAACTTAACAACAGAACATGAATTCGAATGATTTTGATTGATTTTGACTTGAGAAGTTTTTGTTTGATGAACATTTTCTACTTCCAAAATCGTATGAATAGAAGCTTTGATGCTACATGGCGTAAGTAGCACAAAAATCGAAGAGATAATTAAAATGAAACTTCTAAAATTCATGAAACGAAACTAATCATTAATTTTCAATAAAAACCAATTCACAATTAAACTTTAAGAAATTATTAGAATTTCTATCTTTGTCTTGATGAAAGAAAAACTACTATTTTTTGTTTTAATAATTCTAACACTTTTATTCTTTGTTTTGAGTTTAAGCGTTGGAAAAGTCTCGATTTCTTTCACCGAAATTTTTAATGTTTTTTCTGGTCATTCAGACGAAATGTTGCACAACCTTGTTCTTAATTTTCGTTTACCAAAATCATTAACTGCTTTATTGGTAGGTATTTCGTTGCCGATTTCAGGTTTTTTGATGCAAGAATTATTCAAAAATCCGTTGGCAGAACCTTCTGTTTTGGGAATAACTTCGATGGCAAGTTTAGGTGTTGCGATTGTGATTTTTCTTTTTTCGATGATAGGTTTAGAAGAATTTCTCAATAATCCTTGGATTACAATTATTGCTTCATTTTTAGGCGCAATTATCGCGTTGTTTTTAGTAATTTCGTTATCATTTCGTGTCAAATCATCCGCTTCTTTGGTGATTATCGGATTTATGATTGCTGGTTTAGCGGGCGCATTAATTGGTATGATGCAATATTTTGCTCCTTCAGATAAAATTAAAGCGTATTTAGTTTGGGGATTCGGCTCATTGAGCGGTTTGTCGTGGGAACAATTAGGCGTTTTTGGTTTATTTGTTTTGTGTGGAATTATCGTTTCCTTATTTACTTTGCGAGGAATTACAGCTCTTTTATTGGGAGAAAAATATGCACAATCTTTAGGAATTAATATCAAAAAATTACGTTTTACGATTTTAGTTTCAACAGCTTTATTAACTGCTTCAGCTACGGCTTTTGCAGGACCAATTAGCTTTATAGGATTGGCAGTTCCACATATTTGCAGAACATTGTTACGAACAGGTGATATGAAAATTTTATACCGATGGATTTTCGTTTCAGGAATATTTTTTATGTTATTATTTTCGATTTTGACCGAAGTTTTTCCGTTCGGAACATTACCAATTAATATCATTACCGCATTGTTTGGAGCGCCGATTGTCATTAGTATTTTGTTGAACAATAAAAACGAAGTGCGATGAAAAATTCCGTTTTGAAATTAGAAAATGTTTCAGTTGGATATGGTTCAAAAGAAATTGTTTCAGCTATAAATGCGGGTATAAATTCGAATGAATTAGTTGCTGTTTTAGGTAAAAATGGTGCAGGAAAATCAACATTGATTAATTCGATTTTAGGTTTTCAGAAAACACTGAATGGAGAAATTTATTTAGAAAATCATTCAATCAAAAAATTATCTTCTCAAGAAATTGCGCAGCAAATTGCAGTCGTTTTACCACGTTTGTCAGTTGTTCCAAAAATTAAAGTTTCGGAATTGGTTGCGATGGGACGTTTGCCTTATCACAAGGTTCTGAAAAAGATTTCTATTGAAGAACAAAACTTAATTGATGAGGTTTTGGAATTGGTTGGAATTTCGAATTTAGCGAATCAATTTGCGAATGAAATCAGTGAAGGTCAATTGCAATTGGTGATGATTGCGCGTGCGTTGTGTCAAGATGCGAAATTGGTTATTTTGGATGAGCCAACTTCTAATTTAGATTTAGCGAATCAATATCGTATTTTCAATTTGTTGAATGAATTAAAATTGAAAACAGATAAATCGTTTTTGATGATCACACACGAAGTTGATTTTGCATTGGAAAAAGCGGATAAAATTTGGTGGATTGAAAATGGAAACCTTTTTGAAAATATTTCAGAACAAATGGCTTTTGAGCATCAAATTATTCAAAAATTATCCAATCAAAATTTAACGTATGATGAAAAAAATAATCGCTTTTCAACGCAAAAATCATTTTCTAAAACGATTGGTGTAAAAGGAAATTCGGAATTAGCTTTTTGGGTGAAAAATGCCTTAATTCGAAATGGAATTTCTGTAGAAAATAATGCGGAAAATCATATTGAAATCACAGAAAATAACATCATCTTTGAAGGAATAAAGTTTGAAACGATAGAAGAAATTGTAAATTTTGTACAACACTATGAAAAATATAATTGTAACGGGAGCGAGTAGAGGAATTGGTTTTGAATTGGCAAAACAACATTTGGAATTAGGAAATCGAGTGTTGACAGTCTCTCGAAATGTAGATAAATTGAAGGAATTAACAGCTTTTGCAAAAGAAAATCAATATCAGTTTATCGGTGTTGATTTGGCTAATTTTGATGAGATTTCAGATGTTTTGAAAGCTGTGGAATCTTGGAATAAAGTAGATGTTTTGTACAATAATGCGGGAGTTTGTATCAACAAACCATTTATAGAAATGCAACAAGAGGATTTGTTAACTTCTTGGCAGATTAATTTTATGGCACCTTATCGCTTGATACAAGTTTTGATGCCAAAATTTGATACATCTTCTCATGTAGTTAATATTTCGACAATGGGAGCTGTACAAGGTTCGGTGAAATTTCCTGGTTTGTCTGTTTATTCGTCTTCAAAATCTGCAACGGTTAATTTGACTGAATTGTTAGCAGAAGAATTAAATGAACTTGGTCCAAGAATAAACGCAGTAGCGTTAGGAGCGGTGCAAACAGAAATGTTAGAAGAAGCGTTTCCGGGATATATTGCGCCTTTACAACCAGATGAAATGGCCGAATATTTGGTCGATTTTGGATTAAACGGTTGGAAATATTTTAACGGAAAAATTCAACAAGCTTCTATTTCTACGCCATAAAAAAACGTAATAAGAATCTATATAGAAGATGTAATCTGCATAAAAAAATAAGTTTTTATGCAGATTTTTTTATTTGAAATTAATGGAATGTCCTTAAAACTAAAACCTTATTTTTGTAGTATGCATATTTTAGTAGTAGAAGATGATCAAAGAATGTCTGAATTAATTCGAAGAGGATTAATAGAAAATGGATTCGAAGTTACTGTAGTTTATGATGGTGAAATGGCACTTAAATTAGCTCTTCGCGAAGAGTATGATTTAATTGTATCTGACATAATTTTACCTAAATTAAGTGGATTAGATTTTTGTCAAGAAATCAAAAAACAGAAACCTTTTCTTCCTATTATTATGTTAACAGCTCTTGGAACAACAGATGATAAAGTAGAAGGATTTGATGCTGGTGCAGATGATTATATGGTGAAACCTTTTGAAATGCGAGAACTTGTTGCTAGAATAGGGGTTTTATCAAAAAGAAATTTTAATCATAATTCACAATCCTTTTTATTAAAATATGATACTTTAGAGATGAATCTTCATACTAAAATTATAAAAAGAGAAGAAAAAGAAATTGATTTAACACCTAAAGAATTTCGATTATTACAGTATATGCTAGAAAATAAAGAACGAGTTTTGTCTAGAAATGAAATTGCAGAAAATGTTTGGGACACACATTTTGATACAGGAACTAATTTTATTGATGTTTATATAAATTATTTAAGAAATAAAATTGATAAACATTTTTCTACAAAACTAATTCACACAAAAACAGGTCAGGGATTTATATTTAAAAAAGATGAAAATAAAAGTTAAACTGACGATTTTATTCACTTTGCTTACAGCTGCAATACTTTTCTTTTTTGCTTTTATTATTTATTATTCAGCTAAAAAAGATAGAGAAAAAGAGTTTTTTGAATTATTGAAAAAAGAAGCAATTACAAAATCAAATCTTTTTCTTAAAGCTAAAGTTCCTTCAGAAGTTTTACATAATATTTATCATAATAATAGACAAACAATCAATGAAGTAGAAGTTGCGGTTTATAATCAAAACAAAAAACTACTTTATCATGATGCTGTTGAAATAGATTTTGTAAAAGAAACTGACGAATTATTTGATGAAATACAACAAAAAGGATTTGTAATTTTTTATCAAGATAAATGGCAAGTGGTTGGAATGAATTATGTTGTAGATGGCAATCATTACATTGTAACAGCGGCTGCTTTAGACGAATATGGATACAGTAAAATGAACAATTTATTGAAAAACATCATACTGATTTATATTCTTTCTTTGCTATTAATTATTTTGTCTGCTTTCTTTTTTACAAATAAAGCAATCAATCCTGTAAAAGAAATAACAAATAAAGCCAAACAAATTTCTGCTTCGAATTTAGATTTGAGAATTGAATTGAAGTCAAAAGGAGATGAGTTAGCAGAATTAACAACAACAATTAATCAAATGTTGCAACGATTAGAAAACTCTTTTGATGCACAAAAAAACTTTGTTTCTAATATTGCGCATGAACTTCGTACACCTTTGGCGGCAATTATAACAGAGTTAGAAATGGCTGTAGATAAAGAGCATACTAACGAAGAATATCAACAGTTAATCCAATTTGCATTGAATGATACGAAAAGAATTGTTCGTCTTTCAAATAGTTTGCTTGATATGGCAAAAGCAAGTTATGATCCTTCGGAAATAAATTTTAAAACGATTCGGATTGATGAAATACTTTTAGATTCTGTTGCGCAAATTCAAAAAAGCAATAAAGAGTATAAAGTAGATTTAAATTTTATTAGAATACCAGAAGAAGAAAACGAAGTTGCAGTTATAGGAAATGAGTATTTATTAAAGGTTGCTTTTACTAATTTAATAGAAAATGCTTGCAAATATTCAATTGATAATAGTTGTATTGTTCAAGTTGATTTTGATGATAAAGAAGTGAAAATTAATTTTATTAATAAAGGAGATAAAATTGATCAAGAAGAATTAGCATTGATTTTTAAACCTTTTTTTAGAAGTGATAAACATAAAAATATTCAAGGACAAGGAATAGGATTACCTTTAACAAAGAAAATTGTCGATTTACATGATGCTCGTTTAGAATTATATTCCGAAGAAGGAAAAGAGACTATTTTTCAGATCGTATTGAAGAAGTCATAATAAAACTTAAATCATTAAAAAAATATAATGGAAGCCTGCTATTTAGCAGGCTTTTTTTGTTCTAATAAAATTCTAATATTCTTCTAAAGGGTTTCTAACAGCAGTAGCTTTTGATGTATTGTAGATTTGCACCAGAAAAAAATATAATGGAAACAGATTCCCAATTTGTCAAACAATAAACCTAAGATTCATTTATAACTGCTTTTGAGATAATTGAAACTTAGGTTTGTCTTAAAAAAGGAAAAAAATGAATTTAGTGAATTTTACAATGCAGCTAGGATTAGCTTTTCTATTAGGAGCTGCAATAGGTTTAGAGCGAGAATATCGCCAAAAAAGTGCTGGATTAAGAACAAATACTTTAGTATGTGTAGGTTCAGCAGCGTTTATATTAATGTCTTATTCTATCGGAGGTGATGCAGTAGGACGAATAGCTTCATATGTTATCAGCGGAATAGGTTTTTTGGGCGCTGGAGTAATCATGAAAGATGGATTAAGTGTAAGAGGATTGAATACTGCAGCTACGATTTGGTGTTCAGCAGCAATTGGGTTATTTGTCGGTTCAGGACTTTCAATAGAAGCAGTTATACTTACTTCAATTATAATGTTAGCCCATCTATTATTAAGACCAATTAGCAATCACATTTATCGTTATTCTTTCAAAAATAAAAACCACAAGGATACTGAATATTTATTGGTAATAAAATGTAGAAATGATGTAGAAAATCATTTGAGAGTATTACTAATGCGATCAATAGAGAATAATGAAAATCTTATGATGAAGTCTCTTTCAAGTGATGATGATTTAATAAATGATTCTGTAATGATTTCAGCAGAAATATCAGCTTTAAATCAACAAGATAGTCTTTTAGAAAAAATAGCAAGTCGATTAACAATTGAAAAAGATGTCCAGAAAATTCGTTGGGAAATTATAAGTAACGAAGTGTAAAAATAATAAACAGTAATAAGAATATACAGAAAAAATATCTCATGAAAATAACAAGATTAACTCATTTTATACTGCTTTTAGTAGGAAGTGCAATGTTTTTGACGAATAGTTGTAAAAATAAAACAGAGCAAACTGATAATCCAGATTTTTATTGGGTAAATAATGAAATAGAATTATCAGAAAATTCTCTAATAGAATCTAAATTGAAATTAGAAACAACAAAACTTCAAACGATAGAATCGGAGTTAAGTTCGACAGGAGTTGTAAAAGCAATTCCTGAACGATTTGCTCAGGTAGCATCACCTTTTGCAGGACGCATAGTAAAATCTTTCGTCACATTGGGACAGGATGTACAAAAAGGCTCTCCCATTTTTGAAATAAAATCTTCAGAATATTTTTCAGCTCAGCAAGAATATTTTTCAGCTCAGCAAGAGTTAAAACAAGCAGAAATAAATTTGAAACGTCAAAAAGATTTATACAATCATGCTGTAGGTGTAAAAAGAGAATTAGAGGAGGCTGAGACAGATTACAAGTTAAAGAAAATAGCAACAGATCAAACTGCTGCATCATTGAAAGTTTTTAATTCATCTTCTAGAGTAGGAATGGGGCAATCTTTAATTGTTCGGTCTCCTATTTCTGGACGAGTTGTAAGCAGTGATTTAGTTGTTGGACAATTCATAAAAGAAGATCATGAAGCTTTAGTTACAGTAGCAGAATTATCAAAGGTATGGATTTCGGCACAAGTAAAAGAACATAATTTAGGTTTCTTAGAAGAGTTAAAACATATAACATTTACAGTTGATGCTTTTCCATCAAAAATATTCGAAGGAAAAGTAATTAATATAGGACAATTATTAAATGAAGAAACGAGGAGTGTTGATGTGCTTATAGAAACGGATAATAATCAATTTGTTTTAAAACCAGGAATGTATGTTAACGTAACATTGAATAGTCTAGATAAAGAAGAGATAATCCTTCCTGCTAAAGCTGTTTTTCAAGAAAAAGAAAATCAATATGTTTTTGTGAAAATAGGTGATAGAAAATATCGAAAAGCAAATGTAAAAGCAATTGGAACTTCAGAAAATAACGATTTTGTTCGTGTTACAGATGGTTTAAAAGTAGGAGAAAGAGTAGTGATTGAAGGAGGTATCTTTTTAATGGGAGCAAAATAAATAAGCTATTGAGATGAATAAACTAATAGAAATGGCGATTGCCAAAAAATGGTTAATGGTAGCTTTGTTTTCTTTGGCTGCATTCTTTGGATATTATTCTTGGAAACAATTATCTATCGAAGCTTATCCTGATATCGCAGATGTAACTTCACAAGTTGTAACTCAAGTTCCTGGGTTGGCTGCGGAAGAAGTAGAACAACAAATAACAATTCCAATAGAAAGAGAGCTAAATGGTTTACCAGGTATGCATGTTATGCGTAGCAAAAGTACATTTGGATTATCTATAATTACGATTGTATTTAAAGATGGAGTAGATGATTATTGGGCTCGTATGAGAATTCAAGAACGATTGAATGATATTGAGTTGCCGTATGGAGCTGAACCAGGATTAGATCCTTTAACATCTCCTATTGGAGAAGTATTTCGTTATATTATTGAAAGTGACACAAAAAGTTTAAGAGAATTAACAGATTTACAACGTTTTGTTATTGTACCAAGAATTAATCAAGTTTCAGGAGTTGCAGAAGTAACAAATTTTGGAGGAATCACAACGCAATATCAAATAGAAATAGATCCAAATAAATTAACTCAGTATGATGTATCGTTAAATGATGTTGTAGAAACAATAGAAAAAAACAACATTAATGCAGGAGGAAGTACATTACCTCAAGGAGATATAGGATATGTGATTAGAGGAATAGGTCTTGTAAAAGATTTAGAAGATTTTGGTAAGATTGTTATTAAATCAGAAAAAGGTGTAACTGTTTTATTATCAGATATTGGAGAGTTAAAATATGGAAACTTAGAACGAAAAGGAATTTTAGGTTATAGCGATAAAAGCCGAAATCATAGTGACGGAATTGAAGGGATAGTTTTATTGTTAAAAGGAGAAGATACTTCTGTAGTTTTAGAAGGTATTCATGAAGCTGTAGATGAATTGAATAATGATTTGTTGCCAAAAGATGTAAAAATACATGCATTTTTAGATCGTACAGATTTAGTCGATACAACACTTAATACTGTTTCATACACATTAATGGAAGGTATTTGTTTAGTCGTTATTGTACTTATTGTATTTCTTGGAAGTTGGAGAGGAGCTCTTCTAGTAGCGATAACAATTCCTATTTCATTGCTTATTGCATTTATATTAATGCATTTTACATCTATTCCAGCTAATCTACTTTCGTTAGGAGCTATAGATTTCGGAATTATTGTAGATGGAGCTATTGTGATGATGGAAACTGTTTTGAAAAAAAGAGAGGAAAATCCAAAAGAAGAATTAAAGGAGAAAACTATTTCAACGGTTGCAAAGCAAGTAGCAAAACCAATATTTTTTGCAACACTAATTATTATAACAGCTTATTTACCATTGTTCGCTTTTGAAAGAGTAGAACGTAAACTTTTTACTCCGATGGCTTTTACTGTTGGTTATGCATTATTTGGAGCTTTATCAGTTGCACTTTTATTAATCCCAGGATTAGCATTTGTAATGTATAAAAAACCAAGAAAAATTTATCATAATAAATGGTTGGAAAAGCTGACGAAATCTTATTCAAAGGTTATCAAAAAAATAGTTGCTAAACCCAAAAAAGTTATTCTACCATTACTTCTAATTCTTGCTAGCGCGATAGTATTATCTATTTCTGTTGGAAAAGATTTTTTACCAACATTAGACGAAGGTTCTATTTGGTTACAAGTAGAATTACCTCCAGGATTATCGGTAGAGAAGTCAAAAGAAATGAGCGATGTATTGAGAGAACATACAATGAAATATGATGAAGTTACTTATGTAATGGTTCAAGCTGGTAGAAATGATGACGGAACAGATCCATGGACAGCATCTCATTTTGAAGTTTCAATAGGACTGAAACCATATAAAGAATGGCCTAGAGGAAAAACTAAGAATGATTTGATTCGAGAATTAGAATCAGAGTATGCTAGTATGCCAGGATATACAGTTGGTTTTTCTCAACCAATGATTGATGGGGTTATGGATAAAATTTCAGGAGCACATAGTGAGTTGGCTGTAAAAATATATGGGAAAGATTTTACTGAAACACGCAAAATAACTGAGAATATCATGAAAGAATTAAAAATGGTAAAAGGTGCTGCTGATGTATCAATAGATCAAGAACCGCCTTTACCTCAACTTCAAATTCATGCTAATCGAGATAAAATTGCACAATATGGATTGAATGTTTCTGATGTTTCAGAATTAATAGAAGTCGCAATTGGAGGAAAAGCTATTTCTCAAATATTTTCAGATGATAGAGTATATGATTTTACTTGTAGATATAAAGAAGATAGTAGAAATACACCAGAAAAAATAAGACAATTAACTTTGACAAATGTAGATGGTGTAAAAATACCATTAGCGCAAGTTGCGGATGTAAAACTAAATACAGGAGAAAGTACAATTACACGTGAAATGAATAAACGTCATTTGACAATAAAACTGAATTTGAGAGACCGCGATTTAAGTTCTTTCCTAAAAGAAGCCCAAAATAAAATAGAACAAAATATTGATTATGATCATAGTCAATATCATATTAAATGGAGTGGACAGTTTGAAAATCAAGACAGAGCTTATAAAAGACTTTCAGTTATTATTCCAATTGCAATATTAGTCATGTTTATACTTTTATATGCAGCATTCGGTAAATTGAGACAAGCTTTGCTTTTAATAGGAATTATTCCTTTGGCGATATTCGGTGGAATGTTAGCTTTAAATGTAAGAGGAATGACGTTGAATGTATCTTCAGCAGTAGGTTTTATTGCATTATTTGGAGTTGCAATTCAGAATGGAGTGATTATGATTTCTCAAATCAATTTACTGAAAAATAAAGGAATGGAACTTTCTCATGCTGTTATAGAAGGGACAAAAAATCGTTTCAGACCTGTTTTGATGACAGCCACAGTTGCGATTCTAGGATTATTACCAGCTTCATTAGCAACAGGAATAGGATCAGATGTTCAACGTCCATTGGCAACGGTTATCGTATACGGATTATTATTCTCAACAATCATTACACTTTTTGCCCTTCCAGCTTTGTATTATATGATCGAAAAGAAATGGGGAAAAGATTCAGTAGAAAAATCAGTTAATCAAAAACAAGATTAAAATGAAAAAATATTGGTTATTAGTTGTGTGTAGTTTGTTTATAGTAAATACTAAATTAATTGCTCAAACAACAAGTGAAAGCGAGTTAGATTATAAAAAATTTATAGAAACAGTTCAGGCAAATAATATTTCTTATACAGCAGAACGCTTTAATGTAGATATTGCCGAAACAGAAATTTTAAGTGCAAAAGCATTTGCGGATCCCGAGCTTCAATTTGAATATTTTGATAATGGAGAAGCCAAAAGAAAAATGGGACTTGGATATTCAGCGGAAGTTGGATGGGTTTTAGAATTAGGAGGAAAAAGAAAAGCTCGAATTAATTTAGCTAAAAGTGAATTTGAATTAACGAAATTAATTCTTTTAGATTATTTCAAAAATTTAAAAGCAGACGCAACATTAGGATTTCTTCAAACAATCTATCAGAAAGAAATGTTGAATGTAAAAGAGAATTCTTATAACATGATGAATCAGTTAGCAAATTCGGATGAAATAAGATTCAAATTAGGAGAGATTTCTGAAACTGATGCAAGACAAAGTCGATTAGAAACTCAGTCATTAAAAAATGAAATAATACAAGCAGAAACAGATTTTGCTACATCAAAAATTCGATTGTCAACTTTTATGGGAATTGATCAATATGCAGATTTATTTTCTACAGTAGGAGATTTGAAAACGTTTCAACGTGATTTTGATTTAATCAATTTGACTGAAATGGCCTTAAGTAATCGAACAGATTTATTAGTAGCCTTGCAAAGTAAAGATGTTAGTCAAAGAATGATTGATTTAGCTAAAGCAAATCGTGCAATAGATTTGGGATTGATTTTAGGATTAGAGCATTCAACAGCTGTTAGAAATTTGGAAGCAGAAACTCCTCAGTTCACACAAATTAAAGGAGGAATAAGTATTCCATTGAAATTTTCTAATAAATATAATAAAGAGTTAAATGTTGCTAAAATGCAATTTAAACAAGAGGAGCTAAATTATAAACAAATAGAATTAGAGATTAAATCTCAAGTAAAAGAAGCATATGAGTTGTATGAAGGTTATAAAAAACAGTTGAAACAATTTGATATTGAAATATTAAAAAATGCGAATTTAATATTAGAGGCTAAAAAATACAGTTACAAAAGAGGAAATTCGTCTTTGTTAGAAGTTTTAGATGCTCAACGAACTTATAATGAAACTCAAAATCAATATTTGGAAACTCTTTATAATTGCGCTTCAGGTCTTATTGATTTAGAAAGAGTAGTAGGAATTTGGGATATTGATTTTTAAATCTTGACTAATACTAAAGATTTATGAATTATATTCGTGATAATTTTTCAATTAAATGTCTAGGACATATTTCAACGGAAAAATTCAAAAATCTTTTATTTCAACACTTTAGGAAAATAGAATTTAGATGAAATAGTAAAAGTCGTTTTAGTGCGACTTTTATTATTGATTTAAAACTCGTTTTCTAAAAATGTACATTAACGGAAAACTGCGTAAAAACATCCAAATTCCGAATGCAATCCAAATTCCATAAATATTTAAACCAAAGTAATCTGCAAGATAAATGGTTGGTAGAAATCCAAGAAATGTTGCGATAATTAAGTTGTTTCGCAAGAGTTTTGCATCGCCCATTCCCTTGAAAAATCCATCAAAAATATAAGCCAATGTGTTGATTGGTTGCATCAGTAAAACCATCCAAAATACAGAATTGAAAATGATCAAAACATTTGGATCTTGATTGAAAATTTGCCCAATTTGATTATAAAAAATGAAACAAATCGCAATTAAAATACACGCAATTAAAACTGAATATTTGGAAATATCTTTGCTTAAAATCCAAAGTTTAGGATAGTTTCGTTCGCCTTGTAAACGACCTGCCATCGCGTTTCCAGCACCTGCATATCCGTCAATAAAGAATGAAAAGAACAACCAAATATTCATCAAAATACTTTGCGCGGCGATATAATTTTTTCCGTAATCGGTGGCGTAAGAATTCGCAAGAAAAAATGCAACATTCAACGAAGCTGTTCGTAAAATAAAATTGAAACTTAAGTTGATATATTTCTTAAAAAGTGGATGAATGGTTTTTCCTGGATTTAATCCAAATGAAGTTTTCGTGAAATAGTAGTAAAACGCCATAATTACCATAATCAATTGTGCAATCAAACTTGCATAAGCAGCGCCTTTAATATGATAAGCGGGAATTATCCCATTTACTCCAAAGATTAGAATATAGTCTAAAAAGACATGAACAAATGCAGCTGTTAAACTACATTTCATTGCCCAAACGGTGTTTTGCATTCCTCTAAATGCTCCAAAAAGAGTGAGCGAAATAAGTGTTAATGGAAAACCAAATGCTCTGATTTTGTAATAATCTACTGAAAATTGAAGAACCAAATCTTTTGCATTGTACAATTCGAATAGATTTTGTGCAAAAAAATACGTTGGAACAAAAATAAGTAAACTCAAAAATAGATTGAAATACAACGCTTGCGGAACTAAAGTTTTGAGACTTTCCAATTTATTTGCTCCAAAACTTTGCGAAACCAAAGACGAAATAGAGGTTTTGGTTTGGGCAACAATCCAGATAATTCCTGAAAGAAAAGAACCAGCTAAACCAGTCGCAGCAAGTGCTTCAACCGAATATTCTTTTACATTACCCACCATCGCAATATCGGTTAAGGTAATAAGAGATTCGGCAATTCCCGAAAAAATAGCAGGAATCGCTAATTGATTAATTTGTTTGAACGTAATTCTATCCGAAACCAAATTCATTTCGAAAAATTATTTTTTTACGCGTTTGTACGGAGGTTTGTTTTTGATGATTTGACTCAACATAAATAAAGTAGTTCCGACCAATGTGAAATAACCTAAAAGTGGTAAGCCCGGAATGTGATAATCGTTGTATTTGAACATGAAAATACATGCTAAATATCCAGCGAAAATCAAATAATAAATTACTTTTTTGAATGATCCGTATGTAAATTTTCCTCGAATATATTCAATCAAGTTCAACAGAATTAAGAAGAAATAAAAACCGAAAAAGATATAGCGTAATGGATTAATCGGACGATCGGTTGTTCTTATATTTACCATTAAATTGTAATTGTAAACACCGTTATAAATTAATAACAATAAGATAAGAACGATAATAATACGAAGTATTTTCATAAAGTATTTTTACATTAAAAAAAGCTGTTGAAACAGCTTTTTGATTTTATTTTACAGGTTTGAAATCTAACGAAAGCGAATTTACACAATAACGTAAACCAGTTTCTGTAGGTCCGTCATCAAAAACGTGTCCCAAGTGGCTTCCGCAATTTCCACAAAGAATTTCTGTTCTCTTCATTCCGTGTGAAGTGTCTACGCGTTCTACGATTTTACCTTCTTTTATTTCTTTGTCGAAACTTGGCCAACCACAATGTCCGTCAAATTTAGAAGAAGAAGAAAACAATTCTTCTCCACACGCATTACACGTATAAATTCCGTTCTCGAAATGCATGTTGAATTTTCCTGTAAAAGGACGTTCTGTACCAGCTTCTCTTAAAACATAATACTCTTCAGAAGAAAGTTCTTTTTTCCATTCTTCGTTTGACTTATTGATATTGAATTGAGGTTTTTCGTTCATCGTAACAGTGTTTGAAGGTTGTTCTACTTTAGCATCTTCTTTCTTGTGTTGAGATGTACAAGCAACCATAAGGCTTAATATTAATCCAACAACAAAAAAAGAAATATTTTTTTTTAGGCAATCCATTGATTATATTTTTCAAAAGCTTGTCTGATTTCTTCTTCAGTACAAACTACATCATAACGACAATTTCCAATCTTGTTGATCAAACTAAAGTTGATTGAATTGTTTTGATTTTTTTTGTCGTGTTTCATCCATTCCATTAAGTTCGGAAAAATTTTCATATCAATTGTATTTAAAGCATACATTGACGAAAAACTTTCACAAACTTCTTCTACATCAGCTTTAGAAATTAATTCTTGATCATAACTAAGGAACGTTTCAATAATCATTCCGATTACAATTGCTTCACCATGTAAAAGTGGAAAATCAGTTTCTAAGGATTCACTTTCGATGGCATGACCAATTGTATGACCAAAATTTAAAATTTTGCGTTCACCTTTTTCATACGGATCATTGTCAACCACATTTTCTTTGATATGAATAGAATCCATGATAAAAGGCGCCAAAGCTTCAGCATCGTGCGAAGGTAATTGCACCAAATTATCCCAATGATCACGATTTTTGATTAAACCATGTTTCAACATTTCTGCCAAACCAGATTTTACTTGACGTTGTTCTAATGTCAACAAAAATTTAGGATCAACTAACACCATTTCTGGCTGTGTAAATGTCCCGATCATGTTTTTCATTCCTTCTAAATCAATTCCATTTTTTCCGCCAGCAGAAGCATCGACTTGCGATAATAAGGTAGTTGGAATGTTAATAAATTTGATTCCACGCTTGAAAGTAGAGGCCATAAAACCTCCCATATCCGTTAAAACTCCACCACCAACATTGATAACTAATGAATGACGATCTGCACCCAATTCGCTTAATGCTAACCAAAGATTGGTTACAGTATCAATGTTTTTATTTTCTTCTCCAGAGTCAATTTCAAGGATTTCGTAAGCAGAAATATTGTCCAAATCGGCTAATAATAGCGGTAAACAATGCACATGAGTGTTCTCATCTACCAAAAAGAAGATAGAAGAAAAAGTGTTATTTGCAAGGTAATCGTCTAATATATATGCGATTGAACCAAAATGAATCGGAGCTGATTTCAAAATGAAAAATGTTTTTAAAATGTGCCTAAAATTACGACGACCTTTTTACATCGACCAAATATTTTGAATGATTTATTTTAGGAGGGCTGTCGATAGAATCTATATTGATATTATCGACTTATAAAATAATTATTTTTAAATTTGCACAAATTCATAGATCAATGAACATAGTTCTTTTTGATGGCGAAGAATGGGAAGATTTTTTGCCCCTAACATTTACAAGACCTGTAGCAGCCCTAAGAATGGGAATATTGAGTTTTGCAGAACGTTGGGAAAAAATACTAAATACAGAGGTTTCTTATCAAACGAAACCTTATTTGCAAGAAAAATTTCCTGCTAAACTTCAAACAGAAAATACATTTATCAACCCAACTTTTTTTCCGAATGAAAAATTAATTGAAGCGATAAAGGATTTAAAACCAAATCAAACCCTAATTTTTGACAATCAACTTGTAGCAGTTAAATCAACTGAAGAAACTCCAAAAATCACATCAGACGTTATTCAATTTGAAGATGAAGTAATACATCTACAACATTCTTGGGATATGTTTACATACAATTTTCAAGCAATTGAATTTGATTTTGATTTAGTTACAAAAGGAAGAACTTCTCAACCAATATCAGCAACCAACCAAGTTTTAGCTCCCGAAAAAATATTTATTGAAGAAGGTGCGAAAGTTGAATTTTCTATTTTGAATGCATCAGAAGGTCCAATTTATATCGGAAAAGATGCCGAAATTATGGAAGGTTCTATGATTCGTGGCGGATTAGCTTTATGCGAGCATGCAAAAATAAATATGGGTGCAAAAATATACGCTGGTTGTACGATTGGTCCTTTTTGTAAAGTTGGTGGTGAATTAAATAATTCAATCTTAACAGCATATTCAAATAAAGGACATGATGGGTTTTTAGGGAATTCTGTAATTGGAGAATGGTGCAATTTAGGCGCGGATACAAATAACTCAAACTTGAAAAATAATTATGCAGAAGTAAAGTTATGGAGTTATAACCAAAAAAGATTTGTAAAAACAGGTTTGCAATTTTGTGGTTTAATAATGGGCGATTATGCTAAATCTGCAATCAATACACAATTTAATACTGGTACAGTTGTTGGAGTTTGTGCGAACGTTTTTCAATCAGGTTTTCCACCAAATATGATTAAACATTATAGTTGGGGTGGACAATCAAACGCTCCTGTTTTTAATTTTGATAAAGCTTGTGAAGCTGCAGAAAAAATGATGGAAAGAAGAAAAATTGCTTTTACACTTGCTGATAAAAGAATTTTAGAACATATTTTTAATTTAAATAATAACTAATTTAATAACGAGTAAATCATAAGAATTTTAGTTTAAAATTGTAATATGATTAATTTTACGTGTTAATCTTTTAACAATTAATTAAAAAATCCTTAATTTTGCTTTTTGTTAGAAAAGAATATTTGTGAAATGACTGGTAAATATAAAAACGTTTTAGAGTTAATTGGAGATACTCCATTAGTTCAATTAAACAGAATTAACCAAGACATTCCAGGCGAAGTTTATGCAAAGTTAGAATGTTACAATCCTGGACATTCAACAAAAGACAGAATAGCTTTACATATTATAGAAGAGGCTGAAAAAAATGGTCTATTAAAACCTGGTGCTACGATTGTAGAAACAACTTCAGGTAACACTGGATTTGCTGTAGCTATGGTGGCTATCGTAAAAGGGTACAAATGTATCTTAGCGGTATCGGATAAAACAAAGGCAGAAAAGATTTCATTCTTGAAAGCGATGGGAGCAAAAGTATTTTTGTGCCCTGCGAATGTACCTGCTGATGATCCAAGATCATATTACGAAGTAGCAAAACGTATTGCTGCGGAAACGCCAAATTCTCTTTATATTAATCAATATTTTAATCAAGGGAATACAGAAGCTCACTATTTAACAACAGGTCCTGAAATCTGGAATCAAACAGAGGGTAAAATTACTCACCTAATCGGTTGTACAGGTACAGGAGGAACTTTGACAGGTAGTGCACGTTATATAAAAGAGCAAAACCCAGATGTAAAAATCATCGGAGTTGATGCTTATGGATCAATCTTGAAAGGTTATCACGAAACTGGTAAAATTGATCAAAATGATATCTATCCTTACAGAATCGAAGGAATGGGAAAAAATTTGGTTCCTGGAGCTTTAGATTTTGAAATGGTTGATTCTTTTATCAAAGTGACAGACGAAGAAGCTGCTTATCGCACAAGAGAAATTGCTTTGAAAGAAGGAATTATGGCAGGATATACTTCTGGTGCTGCTACACAAGCATATAAACAATTGGCTGAAGCTGGAGAATTTGACGAAAATTCTTTAGTTGTAATTTTGTATCCAGACCACGGATCACGTTATATGACAAAAGTCTTTAGTGATGATTGGATGGCAGAGCAAGGCTTTACAAATAGCAGACTCAATGGTTTAGAAGCTCGAGCAACAGTCGAAAGAATCAAATAATACGTATATTTGTAAAAATTAAATATTTAAAGTAGGTAGTGTTCGTTCACTTTCTACTTTTTTTCAATTAATAAAAAATTAAACTATAATAAAATGGACATTTTTGAACGTTTAAAACAGAACCCTGGACCATTAGGTCAATTCGCTGATTATGGTGAAGGTTATTATGTTTTTCCACAGTTAAAAGGAGAAATTGGACCCGTAATGGAATTCCAAGGTAAAAAAGTAATTACTTGGTCAATCAATAACTACTTAGGTTTAGCTAATCACCCAGAAGTTCGTAAAGCGGATGCTGATGCTGCGGCACAATATGGTATGGCTTATCCAATGGGAGCTCGTGCAATGTCTGGTCAAACAGATTATCACGCTCAATTAGAGCAAGAATTGGCTGATTTCGTTCAAAAAGAATCTGCTTATTTAATGAATTTCGGGTACCAAGGTATGGTATCTACAATTGATGCTTTAGTATCTAAAAATGATGTAATCGTTTATGATGCTGAATGTCATGCTTGTATTGTTGATGGTGTTCGTTTACACTTTGGTAAACGTTTTATTTATCAACACAATAATATCGAGAGTTTCGAAAAAACAATTATTCGTGCACGTAAATTAGCTGACAAACAAGGCGGTGGAATTTTAGTGATTACAGAAGGTGTTTTCGGAATGACAGGTAAACAAGGAATCTTGAAAGAGATTGCAGCTTACAAAGACGAATACAAATTCCGTTTATTGGTAGACGATGCACATGGTTTTGGTACTTTAGGTAAAACTGGAGCTGGAGCTGGAGAGGAGCAAGGTTGTCAAGATAAGATTGATATCTATTTCTCAACTTTCGCAAAATCTATGGCAGGTTTCGGAGCATTTATCGCTGGTAACAAAGATATTATCCGTATTTTAAAATATAATTTACGTTCTCAAATTTTCGCTAAATCATTGACAATGCCAATGGTAATCGGAGGTTTAAAACGTCTTGAATTGTTACGTTCTCAACCAGAACTTAAAGATAAGTTATGGCACAATGTAGAAAAAATTCAGAAAGGATTAGAAGAAAGAGGATTTGATATTGGAGGTTCTAACACGTGTGTTACACCAATCGTATTGAATGGTTCTCCTATCGAAGCGACTGTATTAGCGAAAGAAATGCGTGAAGAATATGGTATTTTCGTTTCTGTAGTGGTTTATCCAGTTATTCCAAAAGGAATGATTATTTTCCGTATTATCCCAACTGCTGCTCACGAAGACGAGCACATCGAATATACGTTAAACTCATTTGCTGAGATTAAAGATAAATTAGCTGACGGATATTACAAACGCAAAGCAGAAGAATTGAATGTTGATTTTGTTCAATACTAAAATAAATATTCAATCAAATAATAGAAAAACCCTAAACTAAATAAGTTTAGGGTTTTTTGTTTGTATTCTGTTCAAAAGTTAAGTAATTATTCCCTTCTTTCCACATTTGATTTACTATATTTGTTTACAAATTAAACACACAAACACACAACAATTTTAATTATGAAAATTCACAATTTTAGTGCAGGACCATGCATTTTACCACAAGTTGTTTTTGACAAAATGGCTCAAGCTTGTTTAGATTTCAACAATTCAGGAACATCAATTTTAGAAATTTCTCACCGTCGCAAAGATGCGGTAGAAGTGATTGATACAGCAAGAGCGTTGGTAAAAGAATTGATGAATGTTCCAGAAACGCATGACGTAGTTTTTATGCAAGGCGGAGCTTCATTGCAATTTCCTACTGTAGCTTACAATTTATTGAAAGAAGGCGGAAAAGCAGCTTATACACAAACAGGAAAATGGGCAGAAAATGCTATCAAAGAAGCGAAGCGTTTCGGAGAAATTGAAGTTATAGCTTCTTCAAAAGATCAAAATTATAATTATATTCCGAAAGGATATACTGTTCCTTCAGATGTAGATTATTTTCACTGCACATCAAATAATACTATTTTTGGAACACAAATGAAAGAGTTTCCAAATTCTCCAGTTCCAATGGTTTGTGATATGTCTTCGGATATTTTATCTCGCACAATTGATGTTTCTAAATTCGGAGTAATCTATGCTGGAGCTCAAAAAAATATGGGACCTGCAGGTTCTGCCGTTGCAATCGTTCAAAAAGATTTATTAGGTAAAACAGGACGTAATATTCCTGATTATTTAAACTACGAAACACATATCAAAAAAGAATCATCGTTTAACACTTGGCCAGTAATTGCAATTTACGGTGTTATGTTAAATTTACAATGGTTAAAAGAGCAAGGTGGAGTAGAAGCGATTGCAAAAATTAATACTGCAAAAGCGGATGCAATGTATGCTGAAATTGATCGTAACGGATTATTTACAGGAACTGCTACAACAGAAGATCGTTCTCAAATGAATGCTACTTTTGTCTTAAATAACGAAGATTTCAAAGCTGATTTTGACGCAATGTTAAAAGAAGCTGGAGTTGTTTCTTTGGCTGGTCACCGCGATGTTGGTGGATACCGTGCGTCAATGTACAACGCTTTACCATTAGAATCTGTTCAAGTTTTGGTAGAAGTAATGAAACAATTTGAACAAAAATTTGGTTAATCAGCAGATATTAGACGCTAGATATTAGTATTGAGAAATATATTATCTAACATCTAAAATTTCGCATCTTAATTCTATAATAAAAACATGAAAATATTAGCAAACGACGGAATTTCTAAGGCAGGAATAGAAGCTTTAGAAGCAAAAGGTTTCGAAGTAATAACTGCTCACGTAGCACAAGAACAATTAGAAAATTATATCAACGAAAACGGAATAGAAGTACTTTTAGTACGTTCTGCGACTAAAGTTCGTCAACCTTTGATTGATGCGACAAATCTTAAAATTATTGGTCGTGGTGGAGTTGGTATGGACAATATCGATGTTGCTTATGCACGCGAAAAAGGAATTCAAGTCATTAATACGCCAGCATCTTCTTCTCAATCGGTAGCAGAATTTGTGATTGCGCATTTGTTTTCTATCGTTCGTAATTTGCACCAAGCCAATCGTAATATGCCTTTAGAAGGAGATTCTAACTTCAATGGATTGAAAAAAGCTTACGCAAAAGCAATCGAATTGAGAGGGAAAACAATGGGTGTGATCGGTTTTGGTCGTATCGGTGTAGAAGTAATTCGTGAAGCGATTGGTTTAGGAATGAATATTTTAGTGTATGATAAATTTCCAGCAACACGTGACATCGAATTAGAATTTTTTGATGGTCAAAAATTAACGTTTACAATCACTTCTGTTGATTTTGATGAAGTCATTACAAAAGCAGATTTCATTTCGTTACATGTTCCAGCGCAAGATGGATATATTTTGGGCGAGAAAGAATTTGCAAAAATGAAAGATGGCGTGATTGTAATTAACACGGCTCGTGGAGGAGTTGTTGATGAAAAAGCGTTAGTTGATGCAATCGAAGATGGTAAAGTTGCAGGTGCGGCTTTAGATGTTTTCGAGAATGAGCCAACACCAGAAATGGGCTTGTTGATGAACGAATCGTTGTCGTTATCTCCTCATATTGCAGGTTCTACGAATGAAGCGCAGGACAGAATTGGAACTGAATTAGCTTCGCAAATCGTTGAGATTTACGGAAAATAATTTTGAGTTTCATTCTATCTAAAACTATTCAAAATGCCTCAATTTAAACCATTCAAAGGAATTCGACCTACAGAAGAAACTTCTCAAGAATTTGTAACGCTTGCCGTTAATCAATATTCGAAAGAAGAATTGGACTATTATATCAATAACAGAGAACACTCTTTTTTGCATATTATTTTGCCAACTTGGGACGAAACGATTCAAGATCCGAAAGAAAAATTCAGAAAAGTTCGCGAGAATTTCGAGAATTTTATTTCGAAAAAAATATTAACGCAAGACAAGTCTTCTTTTTATATTTATCAAGTGATACAGCCTGATGGACGCGAAACAAAAGGACTTTTGGGCTTGGTGAATATTGATGATTATCGTCAAAATAAAATTAAAAAACACGAAGAAACATTGGAACGTCGTGTGGAATTATTTGCTGATTATTTGAAGGAATCTCACTTCCATGCGGAGCCTGTTTTATTGACTTATAAACCTGCTCAACGTGTAGATTTGTTAATTGATACAGAAATGAAACGCAAGCCGATTCTAAAAATAGAAGAAGAAAACGGAACGCAACATTTATTGTGGAGAGTTGATAATCGATTGAATTTAAAACAATTAAAAGATTCGATCGAGAAATTGGACGAATTGTACATTGCAGATGGACATCATCGTATGGAAAGTTCGGAACGATACACAAAATTTGCGGTTGAAAATTCGAAAGATGAAGTCTATGGTGATGAAGCGTTTAATTATACGTTAGCACTTTTAGTTTCGAATGAAGATTTGATTATCAATGATTATAATCGATTAATTAAAGATTTAAATGGCTTAACTCCAGAAGCATTTTTAACTGCTTTAGAAGTTGATTTTGAAATTATTCCGAAAGTTGATGAATTAGTTGTGCCAACAAAAAAACATCATATTGTGATGTATTTAGATGGTCAATTTTATAGTTTATATGTCAAAAATAACTTATTGACAACCGAAGGATTAAGCGAGTTGGATACGTATATTTTCGAAGAAAATGTGATGAAACCAATTCTTAATATTCAAGATTCTAAAAAGGATAAACGTGTTCATTACGAATGTGGAACGCGTAATAGAGAAGGAGTGGAAGCACTTAAAAACAAGGTTGATCATCACGATTATATTGCTGCTTTTGCTTTCTATCCAGTGGATGTGAAGGATTTGCAATTGATTGCAGATTTAGGGCTTAAAATGCCTCCAAAAAGTACATATATCGAACCAAAACCTTTAAGCGGTTTTGCTGTATTCGATTTGAAAGAATAAAAAATGAGTATTCAAGAAAATTTAAAAACAATCGAAGCTACAATTCCTGCTCATGTGACATTGGTAGCGGTTTCTAAGACAAAACCTGTAGAGGATTTGCAAGAAGCTTATGCGGCTGGAATGCGAGATTTTGGAGAAAACAAAATTCAAGAAATGTGTGATAAATACGAAGTTCTTCCAAAGGATATTCGTTGGCATATGATTGGACATGTACAAACCAACAAAGTGAAGTATATGGCGCCTTTTGTGCATTTAATTCATGGAGTTGATAGTCTAAAATTGTTGAAAGAAATTCACAAACAAGCCGAAAAAAATAATCGCGTAATTGATGTATTGTTGCAACAATTTATAGCAGATGAAGAAACTAAATTTGGTTTGGATCAAGAAGAAATTCAACAAATTATGCAAGAAGAAGTTCAGCATTTACCAAATGTTCGCGTAGTTGGATTGATGGGAATGGCAACGTTTACGGAAGATGAAAATCAAATTAGAGAAGAGTTTCGTTCTTTAAAATCTAACTTTGATTCGTTGAAAAATAATTTCGAAAATCTAACTATTTTATCAATGGGAATGTCCGGAGATTATCAAATTGCGATAGAAGAAGGTAGTACAATGGTTCGCATTGGAAGTTCGATCTTTGGACATCGTAATTATTCGATTTAATAGAATATTTTTACAATACAAAACCCCTAAAATTTATGTTTTAGGGGTTTATTTTTTTATTATTTATAGAAAAATTTTTAAAAAGGTAAAGTGTCTAAATTGACATTTCCACCAGAAACGATTATCCCTATATTCATATTTTTATGACTTTCTTTTTCTTTGATTAATGCAGCTAAAGCCACAGCAGAAGAAGGTTCGCAAACAATTTTTAAACGTTCCCAAATTAATTTCATTGCTGCAATTATTTCTTGTTCTGTTACACGTATTATTTTTTCTACACCTTTTTGGATGATGGGAAAATTAATATCACCTAATTCTGTTTTCAAACCATCTGCAATTGTATTTGTTGTAATGTTAGATTCTATTTTTCCACTTTCTAACGAACGATAGGCATCATCTGCTTCAAAAGGTTCTCCACCGATTACTTTACAATTTTCACCAAAATTTTCCACAGCAATAGCTGTTCCCGCAATTAAACCTCCACCACCAACAGGAGTAAATATATAATTCAGGTCTGGATGTATTTCTAATAATTCTTTCGCTGCAGTTCCTTGTCCAAGAATAACATTGAGATCATTTGAAGGATGAATAAACGTTGCACCTTTTTGTATTTCGATTTGTTTTGCTGTTTTCTCTCTCGCTTCTAAAGTTGGTTCACACTCGATTATTTGCCCATTGTATCCTTTTACAGCGTCTTTTTTAACTTGTGGAGCAGTTTTGGGCATTACAATAAAAGCTTCAATTCCCAAGCTTTTTGCTGCAAGTGCTAAAGCTTGAGCAAAATTACCAGAAGAATGTGTCACAACTCCTTTTTGCTTTTGTTCGTCTGTAAGTTGCATGATAGCATTTGTTGCACCACGCATTTTGAAGGCACCCATTTTTTGAAAGTTTTCGCATTTAAAAAACAACTTCGCTCCAACTATTTCGTTCAATAAACTTGACGTTAAGATTGGTGTATTGTGAATAAAAGGTGAAATTCGTTGATGAGTTTCTATAATAGCTTGTTTGTACATCGTTAGGATTTTTTGATTGCGGTTACTTCAACTTCGATTAATGCGCCATAGTGCAATTTATTTGTAGGAATAACACATCTCGTTGGTTTATGAGTTCCGAAAAAGTTACTGTAAACGGTATTTACTTCATCCCACAATTGAATATTCGGAATGTAAATTCGAACCTGTAATATATGGTTTTTATCGCTATTAGCTTCATGTAATATCGTTTCGATATTTTTTAAAACTAAGTTAGTTTGCTCTGAAATTGTTGTTGGAATTTTCTTGGTTTTGCGGTCAATTGGTAATTGACCAGAAAGATATAGAATTCCATTATGTTCTATGCATTGTGAGTAATGTCCATTTGCAATTGGCATATTTTCGGTTTGAATAATTTTCATTTTCTTATTGATTTTAAATATATCTTTATATCAAGATATATTTAAAATATATCAAATTATCTTTACATCAAGATAATTTGTACATTTGTTTTTCAATTAATTGTGATGAAAAAAGATAAAGATTTAATTGATGCATTAATTGCTGATTGGAATATAGAACGTCCAGATTTGGATGTTGATGCAATGCAGATTGTAGGTAGAGTGATGAAATTGGGTAAGATTTTCGAGAATAGAGCAAGTTTGGCTTTAAAGGAAAATGGAATCTATTATACTGATTTAGATGTGTTAGCAACGCTTCGTCGTTCAGGAGAACCTTATCAATTAACGCCAAAACAATTGATGGAATCTGTTGTAATTACTTCCGGAGCGATGACAGCACTTTTGAATCGCTTAACAAAATTAGAATTAATTTATCGTGCGGCAGATGAAAATGATGGACGAATAAGTTTGGCTGGACTTACAGAAAAAGGAAAGAAAATTATTGATGAAGCTATCAAAAAAAGATTTGATGAAGCTAAAAATTCAATTCAAATTTTGAATAAAAAAGAACAAGAGAATTTATCTATTCTATTAAAAAAGCTTTTGATAGAATTGGATCAATAATTATTATAAAAAAAACCTGAACAGATTTGTTCAGGTTTTATTCATTCAGGAATAAATTTTAACCATTTCCTCCACTACTGCTTTGTTCTTGGTTAGATTTTGAACGTTCTATATTAAATTGTTTTCCGAAATTGTAACTAATTCCAATACGATACATTCTGAATGGTTGACTAATACTTGTGCTGACTACGTCGTTTGATACATTTGTGTAAGTTCCATTTCTATTTTCGAAAAGGTTAGAGATATTTGCCGAAAGTTGCAATTTCTTATTAAATACCATTGCTCTTAATCCTATATTATGGCGCATAAAATCTCCAGATTTCTCCAAACCATCTGTACTTTTAGTGTAATATGAATACGTATAATTCGCAAAAAGTGTTTTCTTTTTATTTAAATCTAAATTATTTGTAATTCTAAATTCCCCATTCATTCCATCCAATGTATAATTCATTTCCGGAATTTTACTTGTTGTTTTACGATAGAAAACATCTGCCGAGGCATTTATTTTCCACCATTTATAAGGTTTTATATTAATGTTTTCACTTAGACCAATACTATATGTTTTTCCAATATTATAAGGCTTAGAAAGTGTAATCTTTGTATCAGGATCTTTTATGCTTACTTGTTCAAAAAGATCGTTCGCATTGCGGTAATACAAACTTGTTACCAATAAATCTTTGTACGCATGTTCTAACTCGAAATTATTTGAATTAGAAGGTGTTAAATTTGGATTACCTTCCGAATAACTATATTCATTTTGTTTCGTTCTTCTCGGATTTAAATACCAAATAAATGGACGATCCACACGACGACTATAGTTTAAAGTAAATGAATGATTTTCTGAAGATTGATACATTAAATAAGCAGTTGGATATAAGCCATCGTAAGTTTTTTCGTAATTATCTTTCGGATCTTCCATAATACTTTTCACTTGTGCATGCTCATAACGTAAACCAACTTTTCCTGTTAACTTTTCGCTCAATTTTTTTTCTATCGAATAGTATAACGCATAGACATTTTCCTTGTATTTGTATTTGCTAGCAAAATCAGTATCTTCATGGAAATCATTATTCGGATTAAGTTTTAAAAATCGTTGATTTTCTGCTTCATCTGTTGCCCAACGTAAACGTGTTCCATAATTCATCTTCCACGAATTAATAGGATGCTCCATATCGATGCTTGCATTGAATCGGTTTGAAGAACCATTATTTAAGCTGTAATTATTTTGGTATTTACCAGGAATTTCTGTCCAATTAGGATTAAACTCATTGCTGATATTTTTGAGATTCATATCATTTTCATTGTTCGAATAATCAAAATCGAAGGTTAACTTTTGTCCATCCGTTTTGAATTTTTTGATGATATGGTAATTCAATCCTAGATAATTCCAATTCCACTTTCCACCATCTCTATTCGTTGTCATATAACGATCTGTTGTGTTATTTTCTAAATCGAAAATATCAAAGATTGAACCTCCTTTATTTTTTCCTTCACTCTTCGAAATATTAAAATTGAAACCTGTGATTAAATTGTCATTAATTTGATAATCGACTCCAATTCGACCGCCATAATAATTATTATCATTTTTATTGATGTCATCCGAACTCCATTTTTCGTCGGGATACAAAGTTGTATTTTTACTTTTATCATACCAATTTCCTGCACCGTTGTAAATATTAGAAGTTAAGGTCCATTTTCCTTTGCGGTAATTGATATTTCCACTCAAATTAAATCCACCGTATTTTTGCTGATTGTACGAAGTAGAAATAGAACCATTCATGCTATCTTGTTTTGCATTTTTCAATACAATGTTGATGATTCCACTGTTTCCTGTCGCATCGTATTTGGCTGGAGGATTTGTAATGACTTCAATTTTATCAATATCTTCTGTTCGAATGGTTTTCAGATAATTTGCCAATTGTTCACTACTCATTTGCATTAATCGGTCATTAATCATGACGCTAACCGAGCCTTTTCCAATAATAGAAATAGCGTCTGTCGCTTCTTCCACCTTAATACGAGGAGCAAGTTTTAACGCATCTAAGGCATTTCCTCCTTTTGCACCTTCTGCTTGATCGACATTGAAAATTAATCGGTCTACTTTCTTTTCAACTAATTTTTTTTGTCCTGTTACAACGGCTTCCGTTAACGTTACATTTTCATTTTTTGGAACTAAAATAACACCTAAATCAGCATTTTTAGTAACTTGTAGCGTAACTGAATGTAATGTAACACCAGCTTCTTCTATTTTGAAAGTATACGAACCTTCATCTAAAACTACTGAGAAATGTCCATTTTCGTCTGTAGAGATTTCATCTACAATTTTATCACCCTGCGAAATCACAACATCTGCTAAAGCTACAGGTGTTTGATTGGTGTATTGAATAATTCCTTTTACATTTTGTTGCGCATACGTTTGAATTGCTGCAATGCAAACAATAGGAAAAAAGTATTTTTTCATAGTTATTAAGTTATTAAGTTATTAAGTTATTAAGTTATTAAGTTATTAAGTTATTAATATTAATAAGGCGCAACAACATTTGAAAAGTTACATGGCTAAATGTTAAACAATTCTTAAATATATTTAATGTGAAGTATGATTGATAAAAATTTAAAAACTGTTAATTTTATAATCAACAAAAACGGTGTCATTTTTAATAATTATTTGCATATTTTTATCTAAAGGTTTACCATTTGTAAAATATCCAGTATTAATAGATTTAGTTAGATTGTTAATTTTATATGTTAATTGATAGGATCCATCACCATGAGAAATATTGTTCATATCAAGTACATTATTGAAATTTTTCCCTTTTTCAAGTTTTTTTACATATATAAATGAATTTTCAGCAGAAAATTTTACGTTTTCTATTTTAAAACTAGAATCATTTATTATTTTAATCTTGATTCCTTTTTTATACGTACAAGATGTAATTAAAAACAATAATATTATTAATTTAAGATTTTGTTTCATAAAAGTGCTTTGAAAAACAAAGTAAGAAGTTATTTATTAATTTTAAAATATATTTTATAATAATTTTTCTAATCCTTCTTTCTCAAAAATTAATTGTCCAACTCGAATGTCGGAAGAACCATTTTTTATTTTGTAGGTATAAATTGGCAAATTATCTTCAATAATACATTCCAAATGCAGAAATTCTGTGTTATCAAGTTGTTGTAATTCGTCCAGAATTTCATTGAGATGTGTTGAAATAAATGTCAAGGTATTTTGATGTGAATCTAGACCTTTTATTGTTTTTGTTAATAAATTCGTTGCATCTATCGAATTTGTTCCGCTAAACAATTCATCGAAAATAGCAAAACTATAACCTGCTTCTTTACTCGAAATGAGATAATTTTTTAGGTTCATAATTTCATTCATAAAATGACTATATCCTTTCAACACATTGTCTGTATGATTGATATTGATACTAATAGTTTGATAAAAAGGAATTGTTGCTGATTTGCATGAAACTGGAAGTCCAAGATTTCCCAAATAACTACAAAAAGCAATTGCACGAAAAAAAGTTGATTTTCCTGACATATTTGCACTTGTTAATACAACAACATTTTTAGAAGTTTTGAAATTATTTTTGACAGGATTTTTGAGTAATGGATAATAAAAGTCAACTAAATCGAGTTCGTTTTGTGGTGAAATAGTCGGAAAAATAAATCGATGTTCAATTACTTTTAAACTAATAGATAAATATGCTTCGAAGAGATGAAGTTGCTCGAAAAATGAATTGATTTGTGCTTTGTTTTCAATCAATAAATCGTTTGCGTTTAGAATTTCCTTGCTCTTAAATTTTCTATTTCGAATGAATTGATAATTTTTTTCCGTTTCAATTGACATCAATGTAGCAATCATATTGTCTAATAGATTTCGAAATTTAGTTGGAAACAATTGTACTTCTAACGATTGCAAAAACGTATAAATTTTATTGAAGAAAATATAAAGTTGTGTTAGCGAACTTTCGAGAGTAGATTTAACAGATGAATAGAATTTTATCTTTAGAAAATCGACTGATTCAACGTTATTTATTGTATTCAAAACCTCGTTATATTCCGTTTTAGAATAATTGTATAGCGACTTTCCTTCCACTTGTTGTACAAAACTTTTGATAATATTTTGTCTATCTATGACTTCTTGTAACGTTTTCGGTTTTGTATCCAATAATTGGAGTAACGTTGAACGTGAATTATAATTCAATGTTACATTAAAAAGAGGTAGAATATCTTTTTCTACATTCAAATTATCAATGTTCATCATGGTTGGCAATTATTTCTATTGAAACTATTTTTCAAGATAATCATATTTGATTAAATTACTGAACAAAATAGTATTTAACACCAATTTAAAAACTACACAATATGAAAAATGAAATTTATCCATGTCTATGGTTTGATGGACAAGCGCAAGAAGCCGCAAATTTTTATTGTTCGATTTTTCCTAACTCAAAAATTATAACCGATAATCAGATGGTGGTTATTTTTGAGTTGAACGGAAAAAAGTTTATGGGATTGAATGGAGGTCCAAATTTTAAGTTTAATGAAGCGACTTCATTTGTTATCGATTGTGAAACGCAAGAAGAAATTGATTTTTATTGGAATAATCTTACTTTGGATGGAGGAGAAGAAGGGAATTGTGGTTGGTTAAAAGATAAATTTGGTCTTTCTTGGCAAGTTGTACCAACTGTTTTACCAAAACTTTTGAGTAATCCAGATAAAGCTCAAAGCGTGATGCAAGCTTTTATGAAAATGAAAAAGTTTGATATCGCTGCATTGGAAAATGCTTAATTGGTAGGAAAATTTTACAGATTATTTCTCCTAAAACTACTTTCGGAGCTCATCATATTTGACTAAATTTGAAGTATGAAAGCAAGTTTTAAACCTTATATTTTGAAATTCAAAAATCCAAGCGGTACTTCGCGCGGCGTTTTGACAGAGAAATTGACCTATCTTTTTACATTAGAAGAAGATGGGAAAGAATATGTTGGTGAATGTGGATTGTTTAAAGGATTGAGTTTTGATGATCGTCCTGATTATGAAGAAAAATTGCAATGGGTTTGTGACAATATTGACTTAGGAGTTGATGAATTGTGGCGTGAATTGCGTGAATGGCCTTCGATTCAGTTTGGTATAGAGCAGGCTTTTCAGAGTATGTTTGCGAATCGTTACAATGAAAATTATACAGATAAATTGAATCCTGATATGTATGAATCAGCTTTTTCGACAGGTGATCAAGGTATTCAAACTAATGGTTTAATTTGGATGGGTTCGATTGATTTTATGCGCGAACAAATCAAAGAAAAATTAGCGATTGGTTTCAACTGTATCAAGCTGAAAATTGGTGTTGATTGGGAAAATGAGCATAAGATTATTCAACAATTAAGACAAGATTTTTCTGCAGATCAATTAGAATTAAGAGTAGACGCGAACGGAGGTTTTACGTTTGAGGAAGCAAAAGGGGTGTTGCAACAATTGGCTGATTTAAAAATACATTCGATTGAACAACCTATCAAAGCAGGACAAGTAGAGTTGATGGCAGAGTTATGCGCTGCTACACCAACACCAATCGCTTTGGACGAAGAATTAATCGGAATTGTTCATCAAGAAGATAAATTCAAATTATTAGAACAAATCAAACCGCAATATATTATTTTAAAACCAAGTTTGGTTGGCGGAATTAGAGGTTCGTTGGAATGGATTAATGCAGCAGATACATACGAAATCCCGTTTTGGATAACATCAGCTTTGGAAAGTAATATAGGCTTAAACGCTATTGCACAATGGACAGCTATTTTATACCCAGAAATGCCACAAGGATTGGGAACAGGCGGTTTGTTTACAAACAATTTCCCAAGTCGATTAGAATTAAGAGGAGAATATTTATTTCGAAACAAGTTAGCATGAATAAAGTAATTATCGCATTTTTTGCAACAATCGTTTTAATGAGTTGTCACACGACAAAAAAAACAATTGATTTAGCTGCAATTCAAAAATATCAAACCGAATTGGCTACTTTTTATACTGATCCTAAAACGACGCCATTGGTAGACGAAGAAAAAACGAATTTCAAAGGGATTACATTTTTTCCGATCAGTGAAAAATATATTGTGAAAGCGAAATTTACGCCAATCAAAGATGGAAAGGTGATTCCGTTTCCTACTTCTGCGAAGAAAATCAAAAATTACAAAGAATACGGAACGGTGACGTTTATGTTGGATAATGTTGAGCAAACGCTTACGGTTTATCAATCTTCACCAATTATGGAGAAATATGCAGACAGCTTGTTTTTACCTTTTATGGACGAAACAAACGGCGTGACGTCTTATGGAGGTGGACGTTATTTGGATTTGACTACAAAAGATTTAGGTGCAAAAGCCAATGAAATTACGTTGGATTTTAACCAAGTGTACAATCCTTATTGTGCATATAGTAAGCATTACAATTGTCCGATTCCGCCAGCAAATAATGTGTTGGATATCGAAATTAATGCAGGTGTAAGTTATCATAAATAGCATGTTGTATTTAGATTTTTCTCGACCTAATTTTGATGTCAACGCTATTCAAGTTACCAATGAATTTGAGCAGTCGGTTAAAGATTTTTTGGTTGAATGGTTTTCTGATTCTGAGGTGATGATTGCGCATACTTCTGGCTCAACAGGAACTCCGAAAGAGATTATTTTGACTAAAGAAAATATGCGTAAAAGTGCGAATATGACGGGAAAATATTTGCATTTAGAGAAAGGAAATTCGGCTTTATTGGTGATGCCTGTTACTTATATTGCCGGAAAATTGATGTTGGTTCGTGCAGTAGAAATTGGTTTGAAATTGATTTGTATGCAACCAACTTCGCATATTTCTCTGGATGAAATTAATCGCGGAATTTCGCAAGGTTTTACTTCTATTGATTTTGTTGCGTTAACGCCTATGCAAGTCGAAAATTCGTTAGATTTTGTTTCGAAATGTCAAAAGTTAATCATTGGTGGAGCTCCTCTTTCGGAGAAAGTGAAACAAGAATTGTTTGCTTTTGAGAATGAAGTCTACGAAACGTATGCAATGACGGAGACGATTACGCATATTGCGTTTAAACAAGTTTCGAATCAAAAAAATCCTAATGCTGAACAAGTTTTTGAAGCTTTTGATGAAGTAACGATTTCACAAGATGAGCGAGGTTGTTTGGTGATTGATACGCCTTATGATGGATTGCAAGTTGTAACGAATGATATCGTTGAAATCGTTGATTCGCGTAAATTTAACTGGATTGGACGTGCAGATAATGTGATTAATTCAGGTGGAATAAAATTATTTCCCGAACAAATAGAAAATAAGCTGAAACCGTTTATCCATTCTGATTTTTATATTACATCTAAAGCGGATGAATTATTAGGTCAGAAATTAATTTTAGTGGTAGAAGGAGAGGAGAGGAGCTTGGATTTTTCTTCGACAGATTTAACCAAATATCAAGTTCCGAAAGAGATTGTTTTCATACCTAAATTTCCTCGAACGGAAAGTGGTAAAATAAAACGACAACAGTTTTAAGCATAAAAAATCATCAAGTAATTGGTGATTTTTTTTGTTTATCGGAAAAAAATAAGTTTCTATCCGATAAGAAATAGACTTTATCGATAATAATTTCATTTACGTTCTTAACAACTTAGATTTGGTTAAAATATATAGAATATGAAAAAAGTAAGTGTAATTTTTATGTTTTTATGTTGTTTTCAGATTGCTTTATCTCAAGACAAAGAAGTGAACTTTGATCAAAGTTATATTCAAGCAAATAATGGACAAACGACAATTGAAATTAATGAAATGCAAGAGTTGGTATATTTGATACTTGCTTTAACTGAAACGGCTAATAATCCCAATATAATTAATCAAACAACTCCTTATTATCAAGAAATTTTGACAGATTTTAAATCATTTTCTTCTCATGAAATTGTACAAGCTTTTGACAAAGAACTGAAAACAAATCTTGTTAATTTTATTTTATTACCAGCAAATGCATATGGATTCAAGTTTGAGGGAGAAAAAATAGTTGCGACAAATGTGTATATTTTCCCCGCTAAGGGAATTGGTAAATTTGAAGTGAAAGAAAATCCAGTTTTAGGTTATATTGATCAATTAGAAGATTTTTCGAAGAAAACAAAATTTAGATCTTTTTATAAAACTCATCAAGCTTATTATGATTCTTTGAAAACAGCATATAAGAATTTTGCAGCCATTGAAAATCAGAAAAATTGGTTAGAACAGAAATTTGATACATCTATTAATAGTTATCGTGTTTTAACTTCTCCATTAATTGGAAGTATAAATGCAACACATACTTTTCAAGATAATGGCTTTAAAGAGATTTTACTTTTTTTACCTACTATTCGTTCAGACAAAGATTGGTCAGCATTATTCCAAAAAGCTATGAATACACGCATTATTTTTACTGAAATTGACCATAATTATGTTGGCCCAGTAAGTGAAAAAAATAGTGATAAAATCAATTCAATTTTTGATAAACGTCATATTTGGGTTGATGAGACAAATAAAGGAACAGCTCATTATCCAACTCCTATTAAGATTTTTGATGAATATTTGACGTGGGGATTGTTTGTGTTGTATGCATATGATACATTTGAAAATAATAGCGAAGTTTTAGAACAATCGATACAAAATGTAAATGATGTGATGGTAAATAAGAGAGGATTTATCAAGTTTAAAGAGTTCAATGAGTTTTTATTAAACCTTTATCAGAAAAACAAAGGAAAAAAGATTGAAACGTTGTATCCGCTATTGTTAGAATGGTCATCTAAACAATTATAATTTGAGCAATTTTATGACACGAAAAGAAACGTCAAAAGGTTATTTTTATACCAAAATAGAACACTTCGATTTCGAAAAGTTTTATACTAAAAAGATGCGTTTTAGTTTGCATTTTTTGATGTGGAGTGTTTTTGGCATTTTATTGATGATTACCTATCAATTGGCCTATCATTTAACTTTTTTTGAAGCTTTAATGATGACGGTTCGAATGACGTCTGTTAATATGAGTGTGTTTTACATTTTTTTCTACCTTATTTTTCCAAAATTTATTTACTTAAATCGATTCAATTCGATTATATACCTGTTATTAAGTTGTATATTTTGTGGATTTTTATGGCTTTTTGTGACTTATTTTTTTTCTAAATTATATGTGCTTTTAGGAATAGATATTAGCAGTGGAGAATTAAAAGGAGTAATTTCTATGAGTGCTCATCAACCATTGAGAGAAGCTATTTCTCCCAAACGTCTGCTTTCTCAAGCAATGATTATTTTTGCAAATTTATCCCCTTTTTTCTTTTTTAAATTGTTGTTCGAAATTTTTAGAGTTTATAATAAAGTGTTGAAAATTCAGAAACAGAAAGCGAGTTTAGAAATAGAAAAAATCAATATTGAAAGAGATTTTTTGAAAGCACAATTGAATCCTCATTTTTTGTTCAATACGCTAAATAATTTATATGGATTAACCATCAAAAAAGATGATACTGCCCCCGAAATGATTCTAAATCTTTCCGAAATAATGAGCTATACATTGTATGAATCTGATACTGATAAAGTGCAATTATCGAAAGAGTTAACTTTTGTGCAAAATTATTTTGAATTAGAAAAGATGCGTTATCCAAATAAAGAGAATATCACTTTAGAATTACCAAATTATGATTGTTCAAATTTTATGATAGCCCCTTTATTAACATTTACTTTTATCGAAAATGCTTTTAAATATGGATTAAAAAACAAAAAGAATCCTTTTTTACATTTAAAAATTGAACTAAAAAACAACGTATTTCTTTTTCATCTTCAGAATGATAAAATGATTGAAGAGATAAGTCATAAAGCTGGAGGTATTGGAACTGAAAATGCTAAAAAACGTTTGCAACTTCTTTATCCATCTATGCATCATCTAACAATTCATGATAAAGAAACTATATTTGAGGTGAAATTAATGATCGATTTGAATTAATTATGAAAAAATTAGCTTGTATCATTCTTGATGATGAACCGCTTGGAAGAGAAATTATGGAGAGTTTTTCTTCGAGAATCTCTTTTTTAGATGTAAAAAAATCATTTGATGATCCGATAGAAGCTATGTTGTTTCTACAAGATAATCCAATTGATTTACTGATTACCGATATCAATATGCCTCATCTAAATGGAATTGAATTGGTGCAGTCTCTTCGTTATCCACCTTCAATTATTTTTGTGACAGCTCATCGTGATTTTGCATTAGCTGGTTTTGACTCCGGTGCTATAGATTATTTGGTGAAACCTGTTCGTTTTGAACGTTTTTTAACTGCTGTTAATCGAGTGAAGGAACGACAAAAAGATATTGACGATTATAAAACATCTGTTCGTGATTTTGTATTCATTAAAGTAAATGGAAAATTAGAGAAAATTATTTTTAATGATATCATTTACATTGAAGCACAAGGTGATTACTTGAAAATTGTTACAAAAAAAGAGACTTTAACTACTTTGTCGACAATGAAATCATTCGAAAAGGATTTAGATTCTTCTAGATTTTTACGTGTTCAACGATCATTTATCGTTAATGTATTGATGATACAATCTTTTTCTGGTCATATAATAGAATTGGAAAATGGAAAACTGATTACTATTTCAGGTTCAAAGAAAGACGAATTATTTAAAATTCTGGGTGTTTAGAAAACGAACTTTGTTAACTACTAAAAATAGCTTAATTTTAGCACTACTAAAACTTATACTGTGGATTACAATCGACTTTTTAATGATATTTTTTTCTTGATTTTTGATGATGAAATGGATGAAAATCAATATCCAATTTGGAAAAGTTTTTCGTTTATTCACAATCCAATTCAGCAATTAATTAAGGCACAAGATTTATTAAATCAGTTACTTCACGAATATCCAAAAGATAAAAAGGCACTTTTTCTGAAAGGAGTTGTTCAGCGCAATTTAAACTTCAACGAAGAGTCGATTTTGTATCTTTTAGAAGCAAAAAAGGAAGATTATTACTTGTATGCAGCGAATTTCTACATTGCCGAATATTATATTCATAAATTGAAATTTGAGGAAGCACAAAAGTATTTGAAAGAGATTGAAATTGTGTATCCTACAAATCAACGTTTTCTTTTCTTATCGATTTTAGTGAGTTTGGAATTGTTTGAGTTTGAAGAAGCAAAGCGTTATTTGAATATTTTATATCAATTGGTTGAGGATAAACAAGTTTTAGAATTATTGAGTAAAAATCTTCAGATTACCGAAGAAATTGTTTTGAAAACCACAAATCGATTGGTCTTGAAAAACTTCAAATTAAGAAGTTTTAATTATAATCTTCAACTCAAAACAAATTTGATTGCTTTTTATAAAAATTTCGCTGATATCGGGGTTAATTTTAATGGAATCAATTGTTTTATTATGGCACTTACCTTAAAGCAAATTACGTTGTATCCTACGTTTCATAATCTTGAACTTTATAATGTTCAAACGATTTTAGATTACATTGATGTTGATAAAAAAGGCGTGCAAATGCGCTTAGAAGACATTGATTTTGAACATGATTTTGTCAAAAATTACCACGAATATTTAGAAGTAGAGATTTTATTGAAAGAGGATTAGTTTTTTAACACAACTACATTTCTCTCAAGGGAATATTTTTGTTGTGATCTGATCTTGAAACGAGTGAAAGATGACTGAGTAGTTTAGAATGATAACTTTATTAAGTTAAATTTAGAAAAAAAACTACAAAAACTCGTCTTCATCATCAAAATCATCTTCCATTTCGTCGTCGTCTGGAGAATAATCTTCTATAAAAACTTTGAATAATCTTGGGCAAATGATTTGTAAATTGGTTAAATTTTCGTCATCCCAATCAAAATCAGGTTTTGGAGATTTTTCGGTATAAAATTTAAAACATTCTTTGTCTACAAAATCAATAATTTTGTGTTCAAATTTTTCGTAGAAAACATCATCAGCGATTAAATGAAAATCTTCAAATTCATATAAATCATCTTCGTTAAAGCCTTCGTTAAAATAATCGGCTAAATTATCAGGATTCAAAATTGCCTTTTCAAACAATTCTTGTCCTTGCGAAATAATCCAATTTTTGAAATAATAGAAATGCGTAGGATCTGTATCGTCATTCATAATACAAGCAGCACACCATATTTCAGGCGAATGTAATGAATACGAATAGAACTCTAATCGAAGTTGAAACCCAATAATGTCCTCGGCAGTTAGATCTTCTAATTCTTGCTCCAAAGCCTTTTCTTGATCTTGCAAATTATTGGCATTGAGCAAAGAATTTTCTATAATTTGCCAAAACAAATCTTCTTCGAGCATACGCGAAATGCGCTCTGTGGGAAGGGTTGAAGAGTTAAACAAATCATCTAAAAAATCCATATTTCTACTTTTTGGTTTGTATTTAGTTGGTTTTGATTCGTGAAAAATTATCTAACGTTTTATTTCTTAAACCTTTAATTGATAAAACATTTTAACAGAATCTTTTTATAATTTATGAAATAAATACGATGAAACCTACGAATTTTTAAACTATTTGCAATTTTTGAGCTAATTATTTGATTTTGTTCCAACTAAAAAAGTCTAATTCGGAGTGAAATTAGACTTTTTAATTTTTATTTATTTAATGTTTTGAAAATAATTCTTTGACCATTTGCTAAATTATTTACTTGAAAAGCTAAATCAGCTGAAATACTTATTAATTCCTCGAAATTAATCTTACTTATATTAGAAGTTTCGTATTTGCCTCCGAGAATAGCCGGAATTATTAAATAATATTTTTCATTTAGTTCTAAATTACCAATTTCTTCCTTGCATTTATTTACTAAATGTTCAAAATTCCAATCAATAATAAAATCATTATCTAATTTTAAACTATTAAAATCTTCTAAATTGATTGCTATTTTTATACATTCTAATTCTTCTGGGCAGATTCTCCAAATTGAATTATCAATGTTTTGAAAAATAATATTTCCAAAATCATTTTGATCAATTATTTTGATAGCATTTACGCCTTTCTATTTCCAATTTTCGTTGATTGTTGTTAACATTACTCAATAATATGCGGAACAAAACGACTTTTATCGGTTGTAATAAATTCGTCACTTTCGCGGAAAGTAATTCCACACGATTCTTGTCCAATAATCCAACTTCCGATAATAGTATAACCCGTATCTTCGTGATGTAAATTTGCTAAAGCTTGATAAATAAAACCTTCTTCACCATATTCGCCCGAAGTTTGTTCAGAAATAGTGCCGTTTTTTACAACTTCTACATTTGCACCTTCACGCGATAACAATGGTTTTTTGACATAATTTTTCATCTCATTCGGCGAATCTGCATAAGCTTCTAACAACAACGGATGATTTGGATATAATTCCCACAAAATAGGCAAAATAGCTTTGTTTGAAAGAATCATTTTCCAAGCTGGTTCTATCCAATTTGCGTTGATTTCATCATTTTTGATGTTGTACGCAAACAACTCGTTCATCATCCATTCCCACGGATAAAGTTTGAAAATATCTGTAATTGGTTCTTCTTCTAAATCAACAAAATTGACATTATTCCAACCGATTTCGTCGACGTAAATTAATTTGGTATTAATTCCGGCTTGTATTGCACAATCTCTGATATATTCGATATTCGTCAAATCTTCTAACGATTCTCTCACGCACGAAAAATGTAAAGTTTCACCATTCAAATAAGGTTTTAACATTTTCCACGTTTCAATTAATTTATCATGAACAGAATTGAATTGATCTTTCGTTTCTCCAAAATAATTCTCCATCCAAAGCCATTGTATAACACCACATTCGAACAAAGAAGTTGGTGTATCAGCATTGAATTCTAACATTTTTAATTGATCATTATCATAAGCAAAATCAAAACGACCATAAATACTTGGCGCATCATTTTCCCATGTATCAATCAAATAAGGTTGAATAAATTTTGGAATTTTAAATTCGTCCAAACGATTATTTTGAATCACATGTTCGACAGCATTCAAGCACATTTCCCATAATTCGTTTGTCGCTTCAAAAATTTTATCCGCTTCTTTTTCTGAAATCGAATAATAATAATCTTCTACCCAATAGGTTTGTTTATTTTCGTCTGTATGATAACCAAAGCCGATATTTTCTAACCTTTCTTGCCAGTTTTCGTCAGCTTTTATTCTTTTTAATTGCATAAAATTTGTTTAAGATGAAACTGAACGAGAAGAAGCAGATTTTCCGAATCCACCACGAACAGTTTGACTTTTGTACGCTTGTGCTTTTGCCGCGTTTGTTCCGACATTAGATTGTTGATGCAAACCTTGACTTGCATAGCCCATTCCACCACCAGTTAAGCTACGAAAAGCCATAAACCAAAGCAACGAACTTCCCATTCCGCCGTGATGTGAACCACCAGAATGCGACGAATAATTTGACGTAACATCTGTGTAAGGCGCAGTAGAATCTGCACGCATATATACCTTTTGCGCATTGTTCGTAACGGGTGCTTCTTCACGATTCATACATGAACTAAGAACCGAAGAAATTAACACTAAAGTTACAACTTTACTTGCTCTTTTTTCTTTTTTATTCATGGTAGATTATTGAATGGTTACGTAAATAGGAATTTTAGTAGAATCGGTAGGTGTATATTGTTTGTGCGTAATCAACGTATCTACTTTTTCTGCAATCATCAAATCGTTTGACCAAATTTTTTGTTTAGTAATATGTAAAACAGAATCGCCTTTTGTTTCGGTTGTTAAAACAACTTCACGAGCCGATTTTTTATCAATTTGTTCTAAATTCTGATTTTCGTTTTGATTAGATTGACACGCGAAAAAAGTTGTCAATGGTAGTGTTATTAAAAGTATTTTTTTCATGTTTCTTAGACTTCTAACAAAGTTACATTATTTCACAAAAAAAGCACAATCCAGAAATTCTGAATTATGCTTTAAAAAAAGTATAGTCTTATTATTTATTATTCTAATGATTTAAAACTAATAATTCTTCTTTTTTCATAGAACCTGTTTGTTTCAATCTTGTGTGCCAAGAGAACGCTTCTTCTAAGATATGTGGCGTTTGACCACCTCTTTCTGCACAAGCTCTTTCGAAGTAAGATAATAATTCTGCTTTATAATCTGGGTGAACACAGTTATTGATGATTTCGATGGCTCTTTCGCGTGGCGCTAAACCTCTCAAATCAGCTAAACCTTGCTCTGTTACAATAATATCTACATCGTGTTCTGTGTGATCTGTGTGAGAAACCATAGGAACGATAGACGAAATATTACCACCTTTTGCGATAGAAGCTGTAACGAAGATTGAGATAAATGCATTACGAGCAAAATCTCCAGAACCTCCAATACCGTTCATTATATGAGTACCAGAAACGTGAGTTGAGTTTACGTTACCATAAATATCACACTCTAAAGATGTATTGATTCCGATAATTCCTAAACGACGAATAACTTCGGCAGAGTTAGAAATAGATTGTGGACGTAAAACAATTTTATCTTTATAATTGTCGATGTTTCCAATTACACGATCGTAACATTCTTGTGAAACTGTCATAGAAGATGCTGAAGCAAATTTCATTTTTCCAGAATCGATTAAGTCAAATGTAGAATCTTGTAAAACTTCTGAATACATGACTAAATCTTCAAAATCAGAATGTTCTAAACCACCTAAAACAGCGTTTGCAACTTTACCAATACCACATTGTAATGGCATTAATGATTTTGTAAGACGACCTTCTTCGACTTCATTTTCGAAGAATTTTACAATGTTTTGAGCGATTGCAGAAGTCGCTTCATCAGCTGGTTGAATGTCTCCAGGAGCATCTTGAATGTCGTGAAAAACAATTCCAACAATTTTAGAAGGATCTACTTTTATTGTTTCTGTTCCAATTTTTGTATCACAAGCAGTGATGTTAATTGGAGTACGTTTTCCATATTCTTCTACACTATAAATATCGTGAATACCTTTGATATTTGTAGGAATAGACGTGTTAATCTCGATGATTAATTTGTCTGCATTTGCAGCAATTTCAGCATTATTACCGATAGAAGTTGTAGGTACTAAAGAACCATCTTCTAAAATTTCAGCAACTTCTAAAACACCTAAATTAATTTTAAATTGTCCATCTAAAATATGTTCAGCAGTTTCTCCTAAATGCTGATCGATAAATAAAACATTACCTGCATTTATATTTTTACGCATTACAGTGTCTACTTGGAATGGTAAACGTTTTTTTAATGCTCCACTTTCTACTAAAGCTGCGTCTGTACCATGTCCTAATGAAGCTCCTGTTACTAAAGTGATTTTTAAATTTTCAGATTTGGCACGCTCCGCAACAGCTTTTAATACAACTTTTGTATCGCCTCCTCTTGTAAAACCACTAGAACCAACAGTCATTCCATCTTCAAAAAATTTGGCAGACTCCTCTGCTGTCATTACTTTTGACTGTAAGTTAGTTAATTTTATTCTTTCCAACATAATGCAACTTTTTCTTTCTAATACTATTCAATAATTGTTCCCTTCTGAACGAAGGGAATTACAAATATTGGATTAATTAATAAAAAGTTAATATTAAAAATAGTCAAATAATTATCTATTTCGGACATTTTTATTTGTGTACATTATACATCATATCAAATAAATTATTATATTAGTTCGCAGATTAAAGAAACTATGAATATACATTTGGATAATAAGTTCGAAACACGATATTACCTAACCGAAATTGACAAATTACCAACCTCAATTTTCTGTTACCATAAGGAAATTTCGGAAGCATACGTGGTAGAACATAAACATAACAAAGCGCAATTTCTTTATTGTGAGGGAGGAATAGTTTATGTAAAAATAGGAAAAGATACTTTTTATTTACCTGCAAGACACTATATGTGGATACCGCCTCATGTGGAACATAGTATACACCCAAATACACCAGAGGTGATTATGAGAAATTTATATTTCCCTATTAATGAAAGTGATAATTCGTTTTATAAAAAAGTAGGAATCTATCCTGCTGATGGATTGTTGTTAGAGCTTTTATTATTTTCTAACCAATGGAAAGGAGATATTGTTCCAGAAAACAGAAGCGAATATGTAATTGCACAAGCTTTTAAAGAAATATTACCTAAAGTAAGCAAAAGTAGTTTACGATTAGCTCTTCCATTACCACACGACGAACGTCTGAAAAAAATCGTTCAATTCTTAGATGATAATATGGATTCTTCGATTACAATGAAGAAAATTACAGCCGAATTCGGTTTCTCTGAACGATCATTATCACGATTATTCCAAAAAGATTTGAATATGACATTTGTTCAATATTTCACTATTTTAAGAATGTTACGCGCTTTACAATTGTTAATTGATAATACGTATTCAATCAGTGAAATTTCGACAATGGTTGGTTACAATAGTTTACCAACATTTAGTAATACATTCCAAAAAGTAATTGGAGTTCGTCCAACAGATTACTCAAAGAAAAAAGATATATTATAAATTAAGGTATGAAAATTTATCAAGTAAGTGGATTAGGCGCAAACGCAAATGCTTTTCGAAATCTACGCTTGGAACAAGATTTTGAGCAAGTTTATATTCCTTGGTTAGATCCAGAGAAAGATGAAACTTTGGCTCATTATACCGAAAGATTATTAGATAAAATAAATCCCACAGAAGATTTTCTTTTGATGGGATTATCTTTTGGTGGAATAATTGTGCAGGAAATGAATCGTTTTATTAATCCAAAACATACATTTCTGATTTCGACAGTGAAGAATAGGGCAGAGCTTCCGAAGTTATTTCGATTCTCGGCTTCTATTAATGCACACAAAATAATTCCGATGAGTTTCTTAACTTCGGATCGGACATTTTCGTACATGATGATGCGAAAATTATATTATACTGATCGAGAAAAAGATAATATTGACGATATTTTTGAGTTTCGAAACAAAGAATATTTAAGTTGGTCGATTCATAAGATTGTAAACTGGGAACATTCTACAGCTTATCACGAAGAAAATATCACACATATTCATGGTACAAAAGATATTGTTTTTCCGATTGAATATATCAAAGATGCAATACAAATAGAAGGCGGAACACATATTATGGTGATGCAAAAGCCAAAATTAGTGAGCGATGAAATAAATAAAGTATTAATCACTTTATAACTAAAAAAAGCTTGAACATTTGTTCAAGCTTTTCTGATTTTATACTTCTTCTGTTGTATTTTCTTCTTCAAAATAGCTTTTTTCTAAAGCGAAATTTTCAGCATTGATGACATCAAATTCGCCAATTTTTGTACGACGAAGTGCTGTTAAATATCCACCAGAATTGACTGCTTTTCCAAAATCAAAAGCCAAAGAACGAATGTAGGTTCCTTTGCTACAATTCACTTCAAAATCGACAAAAGGTAAATCTATTTTTGTAATTTTAAAATCGTGAATCGTTATTTTACGTGCTTTACGTTCTATTTCTTGACCTTCGCGAGCTAATTCATACAAACGTTTTCCATCTACTTTTACTGCTGAATGCATTGGTGGAAATTGTTCAATCTCTCCAATAAATTGCTTCGTTGCTTCGTGAATGATTTCTTCTGTGATATGTTCAGTAGGAAAAGTATGATCTTCTTCCGATTCCAAATCATATGTAGGCGTCGTTACACCTAATTTAATTGTACCAGTATAAGTCTTTTCTTGCGCCTGAAATTCATCAATGCGTTTTGTCCATTTCCCTGTACAAACCAATAAAAGTCCAGTAGCTTTTGGATCTAAAGTCCCAGCATGTCCAACTTTTATTTTCTTTAAGTTATATGCTTTTCTAATGTTCCAACGAATCTTATTTACGACATCAAAAGATGTCCAATCAAGTGGTTTATCAATCAAAAAAACGTGACCTTCTTGTATTTTTTCTACGTTCATCTTATTTGTGCTGAATCATTGTAGTTTCTACTGAAGCGGCATTATCTTTTTCTGCTTGTGTTGGAGAATTGTATGAGAAATAAATCAGTAAAATAATACCGATGATAATTCTGTACCAACCCCAAAATTTGAAACCGTATTTTGTTAAAACTGCGATAAATGTTTTTACTGCGATTAATGCCACAATAAATGCGACAACATTTCCAATTACGAACAATATAATATGGTTTTGATCTTGCAAAATCATTTCGTAACCTTTCATTGGTGTTGCTGTATCTTCTCCCCAAGTTTTCACAAAAATAGAATAAACTGTAACCGCTAACATTGTCGGAACAGCCAAAAAGAAAGAAAATTCTGCAGCTGCTTTACGCGATAAACCTTGCGTCATACCACCAATAATAGAAGCGGCAGAACGAGAAGTTCCTGGCATCATCGCCAAACATTGCCAAAAACCGATAATAATGGCTTGTTTTAATGTAATATCTTTTTCATCATCAATTTTAGGATTTTTGAACCATTTGTCTACAAATAATAAAATGATTCCTCCGAAAACTAACATTCCAGAAATAGCAACTTGATTTCCTAAAACCGCCTCGATTTTATCATCAAATAATTTTCCTAAAACAAGTGCAGGAATAACCGCACAAGCTAATTTGATGTAAAAATTGAAATTGAAATTTTTGAAGTCAAAGAATTTTTTCCAATATAAAACGACAATTGATAAAATTGCTCCAAATTGTATAGAAACTTGAAACATTTTTAAGAATTCACTTTCTGGCATTCCCATCAAAGCTGCTGTGAATCCCATGTGTGCTGTAGAAGAAATTGGTAAATATTCGGTAAGACCTTCTATAATAGCAATAATAATTGCTTGTAAAGTATTCATTATTTTTCTTTATTCGGATTGATTAAAATGGCATAAATCTCGACTATGAAACCTACGACAACTAAAAATGGAGCTAATCTAATTCTACGAAAAGAATAGATTTCGTCGTTCCAATAATTTGCATCCCATGTTCCGTCTGGTCTTGTGTTCGCATCATGTCCTGTCATCAATAAAAATCCAAGACCAATTAGCGCAACACCAATTGCCATGAAAATGTAATTTCTTTTTCCAAATAAAAAAGTAAAACCAGCATCATTTGTAGATGCTGATTTTTTTGTTGTATCGATAGAATTTGATTTCATTAATAAAGTTGATCAGTTTTTAATCTTAAATAACGCCATGCAGCAAACAATGTACTGAATACGGCAATAACAACTCCAATTCCAATTAAAATAAGGATAAGTGGAGTAAAACTTGGATTCCAAAGTACTAAACCAACTTTTGTTGCTAAAATGTACCATAAGAAACCTAATCCTACAGCTGCAATAAATGCTGCTAAGAAACCTAAAATCGCAGCTTCTATCAAGAAAGGTTTTACAATAAAACGTCTACGTGCACCAACTAATTGCATTGTTTTGATGCTGAAACGTTTTGCATAAATTTTCAGACGAATAGAGTTGTTGATTAATACAACAACGATTACTAAGAAAATAACAGCAAAAATCATAATCCAGAAAGTAATTTTGTTGATGCTGTGGTAAATCGTTACCATCGCTTCTTTGTCACTTTTTACTTCGTCTACAATAGGATTTTTTGCCAATACCTTATTAATAGAATCAATTTGTTCAACTGATTGTATTAATGCAGGGTTCAATGTGATTTGAACTGATGCAGGGAAAATACTTTCTTCGAAGAAATCACTACCATCCGTACCCAAATCTTTTTTCGCAATTTTAGCTGCATCCTCTTTGCTGATATACTGTGTAGCTTCAACAAAAGAATACTTCACTTTCAACGAATCGATATAAGATTTCTGTAAATCAAGCTCCTTATCTTTTAATTTTGGATCTTCGACATCTTTAAAATATGCCTCGATTTTTAACTCTCTTTTTAGATGTTCTGCGTAACTTTGTGCATTAATGACAATTAAGCCGAAAATACCTAATAGAAATAAAACAAGCGAAATACTAATCACAACAGTGATGTTTGAAGATCGCAGTCTTTTTTTCTCAAATTTATCGTTCGTTTTTGACATTTGGGTTAATTTTGGGGCTAATATAAAAAAAACTTATTTCGCAAGAAAGATATTCCGTATATATTCTACGGTAAGTTGGTTAAAGAAAACTTAAAATTTAGAATTTTTGAAAGTAAAAGCTAAAAAACATTTAGGTCAGCATTTTTTGAATGACGAAAATATTGCACGAGACATCGCCGAAGGATTAACTTGGGAAGGCTATGATCGTGTCTTAGAAATTGGTCCAGGAATGGGCGTGTTGACAAAATATATTTTACAAGCAAAGAAAAATATAGAGGTTGTGGAGATTGATACAGAATCAGTCGAATATTTAAAAGAATATTATCAACCATTTTATCCAGGATTTAAAATTCATTCCGAAGATTTCTTGAAAATGGACTTTTCATCAAAGTTTGATGAACAAATTGCTATTTTAGGAAATTTTCCGTATAATATATCTTCGCAAATTATTTTTAAAGCTTTAGAAGAGCGTTACACTGTTCCCGAAGTTTGTGGAATGTTTCAGAAAGAAGTTGCCGAACGTATTGCCTCAAAAAAAGGGACAAAAGATTATGGTATACTTTCTGTATTAGCTCAAGCTTATTATCATTGTGAATATTTGTTCACTGTTCCAGAGCACGTTTTTACACCACCACCAAAAGTAAAATCGGGCGTAATTATTATGAAACGCTACCGAACAGAAATTGAAGGAGTTGAACAAAAACGATTTTTTCAAGTGGTAAAAGCTGGTTTTGGACAAAGAAGAAAAACGCTTCGTAATTCGTTGAAAGCTTTGGGGATTCCTGAGGATCTAAACGATCACGAGTTTTTGAACATGCGCGCAGAGCAATTATCTGTCGAAGATTTTATTGAGTTAACGAAAAGAATGAAATAGATTATGGAGGTAAAAATTACAAAAGATTTTATTGAACATTTAAACGAAAGTATTAATCAACAAAATGCTAAAGCGGTTAAGGAGATGTTGCAAGATTTGCACCCCGCTGATATTGCTGAATTGTTTGATGAGCTTTCGACCAAAGAACAATCTTTTGTAATTGATTTACTCGATAATGAAATTTCTGCAGATATCCTTCTTGAATTAGAAGAAGATGATCGACGCAAATTCCTGAAAACGCTTACTGCAAAAGAAATTGCTGAAGATGTCATTAATGAGATGGATACCGATGATGCTGTTGACGTTATTAATGAGCTTTCTGATGAAAAGAAAGATGAGGTAATTGCGCAATTAGAAGACCAAGAACACGCCCGCGAAATTGTAGATCTTTTACGTTATGACGAAGATACGGCTGGAGGTTTGATGGGAAAAGAGTTGATAAAAGTCAACAAAGATTGGTCGGTAATTACAGCGGTAAAACAAATGCGAAAACAAGCTGAGGATTTAGAAGAGGTTTTCTCAATTTATGTGGTTGATGAAGATGAAAAATTACTTGGAACTTTGAGTTTGAAGCGTTTGTTGACGACTTCTGCGAATACAAAAGTGGCAGATGTTTACAATGAAAAGATCCAATATGTAAAGACCTATACAAAAGATATGGAGGTTGCGAAAGTAATCGAAAAATATGATTTGTACGAAGTGCCTGTTGTAGATGAATTAATGCGTTTGGTTGGTGTAATTACGGTGGATGATGTGATTGATGTGATTCGTGAAGAAGCTGAAGAAAATTATCAATTAGCAGCCGGGATTACTCAAAATGTCGATTCTGATGATAATATCTTAAAATTAACTCGCGCTCGTTTGCCCTGGCTTTTATTGGCTTTGGTAGGTAGTTTTGTTGCAGTTAATGTGTCGCAAAGTTTTAGTGATGCGATGAATTTGTATCCGCAATTATTCTTTTTTACGCCGCTTGTTGCTGCCATGGCGGGAAATGTAGGTGTGCAATCTTCTGCGATTATTGTACAAGGTTTGGCGAATAGCAATATTTCGGGTTCTATTTGGAAAAGATTAGGAAAAGAAATGTTATTGGCTCTATTAAATAGTACATTATTAGCTTTTGTACTTTTATTGGCGACACATTTCTTAATGAGTACGAGTTACGAAATTTCCTCAACCATTGTATTAGCTTTAGTTATTGTGATGATTTTAGCAAGTTTGATTGGGACATTTATTCCAATTATGTTACATAAATATGGTGTTGATCCTGCGATTGCGACAGGTCCATTTATCACAACAAGTAATGATATTTTTGGTTTGTTGATTTACTTTTCGATTGCGAAAATGATTTTAGGATTTTAAAAACTTTATAAATGAATAAGTTGAAAATTATAGGAATAGCAACTCAAACGTCTAATAACGATAGTCAAGCGATTGAAGATTTAGGAAAATTGTGGCATCAATTTTTTGGTGAGAATATAATGACTAAAATTCCAAATGCAATTAGTTCTAATATTTATTCTGTTTACACAGATTATGAAAGTGATTTTACAGGAAAATATACGACAATCATTGGTTTAGAAGTTTCTTCATTAGATGAAATTCCAGAAGGTATGGTTGGTCGTGAATTTGAGCCACAAACATTCAAAAAATATATTGCCAAAGGAGAATTACATGAAGCAGTTGGAAAAACTTGGGCAGAAATTTGGAATGATGATGCAAACCTAAATCGCACGTATAAATATGATTACGAATTGTACACCGAAAAAGCTCAAAATCCAGCTGATGCAGAAATTGAGATTTATATTGGTGTGAAAGAATAGTAATTCGTACTGAGATGCTAGAATTTAGATATTAGAAAATGATATTTAAAAAATGAGTTGAAGTTTTACTTTCAGCTCATTTTTTATTTTGGATATTTTGTAGGATTTCTATGTGTATTAAAAACTGCATAAATAAATACAGTTTTTTCTTCTCCATTAGTTTCAAATAAAACCAAATAAGGAAAAGATTTAAAAGGTTTTGCACGCAAATTTCTATATTTTACTTGATAAAAAGGATTTATTTCCAAAGCTTCCAAAACTTTTGTCAATTCAGCTAAATATGATTTTGCAGCAGATGTAGAAAAGTTTGAATAATAAGAAATAGCTTGTTCAATATCTTGGGCAGCTTCGGAAGAAATTCTAATCTTATAAATCATATTTTCCGTGCAATTCTTTCAATACATCTTTTGCATTCAAAAAATTTTCTTTTGGCTCGTTAAGTCGATTATCCAAAATTTCCTTTTGTTCGTCACTTAACTCAAATTCAATTTCTTGATTGTGTTTATAAGTCAAAAAATCAATATAACGCTCAACTTCTTCCAAAAGTGATTCAGGAAGTTGTTTCAATTTAGAATTCACTTGTTCAATAGTCGTTGCATTCATAATTATTAATTTTACAAAACAGTTGTCGTTCTAACAAAGTCACAAAAAGTATACCTTATTATATAATCAAGATTTTGTGTAATATTTCTGATTATTTTTTCAATAAAATCTTAAACTCAGTTCCGATTTCTTTGGATGATTTGGCAACAAATATTTTTCCTTTGTGGTAATCTTCGATAATTCGTTTGGCTAATGATAATCCCAATCCCCAACCGCGTTTTTTGGTTGTAAAACCAGGTTGAAAAATCTTTTTTTGTAATTTGGTCGGAATTCCAGAACCTGTATCAGCAATAGAAATTTCGACAAATTTACCCTTCGTTTTTATATCGATATCCAAAACGCCCTTATTTTGCATGGCGTCAGCTGCATTTTTCATCAAATTTTCGATAACCCAACTATATAAAGAAGAATTAAGATTAATATTAAATTCTTCTACATCTGTAACAAAATTTACTTCAATTCCTTTAGAAATGCGTTGGGAAATATAATCCACTGTTTGTTTGGAAGTTGAAATAATATCAGTTTGTTTGAGTTCAGAAGTTGAACCAATTTTCGAGAAACGTTCGGCAATATGTTTCAATCGGTCCACATCTTTTTCAATTTCTATGACAGAAGTTTGATCGATTTCTTCCAATTTCAATAATTCGACCCAACCCATTAAAGAAGAAAGTGGAGTTCCAATTTGATGCGCTGTTTCTTTTGCCATTCCGGCCCATAAATAACTTTTTTCGGTGTCACGAATTGTTTTGAAATACCAATACGAAAATCCAAAAAACAATAAAATCAATAAAATAATGATGAGTGGATAATATTGTAATTGATTGAGAAGTTTTGAATTTTTGAAATAAACATAATTTTTAGTTCCGATTAATTCAACATCGATTGTTTGTTCGGACGATTTCATTTTGTTGACATATTTTTTTAATTGAACCGAATCTTTTACGATCGATTCATCAATATTTTTGGTGTCTACAATAATGCCTTTTTCGTCTACAAGTGCAACAGGAATTGATTTGTTGTCTTCAATTAATTTGAATAGAAAATCTTGCGTTTTCGGATCTAAAAATTCGGATGAGCTTATCAACTCTAACGATCGCGCATAATTCTCTACACGTTTGTGTTCTTCACGCTTTAGCTCTTGTACAATTTTGTTACTCGACCATATTGTAATAGCGAAAATCACAAATATTATAAAGAAGCCAATCCAACGTTTGTTTATTTTTTTTGTTAGAAAATTTATCATCTAAATGTAAAATCTTTCTTAAATTTATATCAAATGTAATGATTATTTGATTATAATATATTTTTATGGCGAGATAAGATAAATATGATGAAAGTAATTTTTTTTAAAGCCTTAAATAGTTTATTTTTGTAGCTAAATCTCATAGAGAGTAAAATTTATGGATCGTTTTTCGTTTTTAAATGCCGCTCATTTAGAGTTTATAGGCGACTTATATGATCAATACGTCCAATATCCGGATAGTATTGAACCAAGTTGGAAAGCTTTTTTCCAAGGGTATGACTTTGCGAATGCAACATATGATGGAGAGCCATTATTTGCACCAGCAACACAAACAGCTCCTAACAGAGCTAGTCAAACAACGCAAGCAGTAGTTAATCCTGCAGTAGTATCTCAAGTTCCAGACAACGTACAGAAAGAATTTAAAGTCATCAATTTGATTGATGCTTACCGTACGCGTGGACACTTATTTACAAAGACTAACCCGGTTAGAGCGCGTAGAACTTTTGAACCTACTTTAGACATCAAAAACTTTGGTTTATCTGATGCTGATTTAGATTTGACATTCAACGCTGGTGAAATTTTAGGTATCGGTGGACCAATCACTTTACGTGAAATCATTGGACACTTAGAAAACATGTACTGCGAATCTATCGGAATCGAGTATATGTATGTAAGAGAACCTCAAAGAATTAATTGGATTCAGAATTGGTTAAACCAAAACTTGAATCAACCAAAATTATCTAAGGAGGAGAAAGAGCGTGTTTTAGAAAAGTTGAATGAAGCGACTGCTTTTGAAAACTTTATGCACACGAAATATGTTGGACAAAAACGTTTCTCGGTAGAAGGAAATGAATCTTTGATTCCTGCTTTGGATACATTGATTAATCGTTCTGCAGATCACGGCGTACAAGAGGTTATCGTAGGGATGGCTCACCGTGGACGTTTGAATGTTTTGGCTAACATTTTTGGAAAATCATATTCTCAAATCTTTTCAGAATTCGAAGGAAAAGCTTTTGATACGGATTTAATGGCTGGTGATGTTAAATATCACATGGGATCATCTAATCAAATCAAAGCATTGAATGGAAAAGATATCCGAATCAATTTAGCACCAAATCCATCTCACTTAGAGACTGTAGATGCAGTTGTAGAAGGGATTACACGTGCAAAAGTTGAGGAAGATTATAAAGATGATTATTCTAAAATTATTCCAATCTTAATTCATGGTGATGCTGCTGTAGCTGGACAAGGAATCGTTTACGAGGTTGTTCAAATGGCAGGATTAGACGGATACAAAACAGGTGGAACAGTACACGTTGTGGTAAATAACCAAATTGGGTTTACAACAAACTATTTAGATGCGCGTACATCTACATATTGTACAGATGTTGCAAAAGTAACATTGTCTCCTGTAATGCATGTAAATTCTGATGATGTAGAAGCGGTAGTTCACGCTTTCCGTTTTGCAGCAGATTATCGTGCAGAGTTCGGTTCTGATGTATTCATCGATTTATTAGGATACCGTAAATATGGACATAACGAAGGTGATGAACCAAAATTCACTCAACCTAAATTATATAACTTAATCGCTAAACACCCAAATCCTCGTGAAATTTACAAGGATAAATTATTAAAAGAAGGTGTAATTGGTGAAGAAATCGTTAAACAAAAAGAAGCTGAATTTAAAGCTTTATTAGAAACGAATTTCGAAGCTTCTAAAGAAATTGAGCGTAATCACATTTTCCCTTTCATGCCAGAAGAGTGGGAAGGATTTGAAATTGCTGATGATGCAAAAGTTTTTGAACAAGCAAATACTGCTTACGATGAAGCAAAATTAAAAGAAATTGCAAAAGCTGTTTCTACCGTTCCAGAAGGTAAAAAATTAATCAAAAAAGTTTCTCGTTTAATTGAAGGACGAGGAAAAATGATTGAGGAAGATAAAATCGACTGGGGATTAGGAGAAGCTTTAGCTTTCGGTTCTATCTTAACAGACGGACGTAACGTGCGTGTTTCTGGTGAAGATGTAGAACGCGGAACGTTCTCTCACCGTCATGCAGTTGTAAAAACTGAAGACACAGAAGAAGAAATTATCTTATTAAACCATATTAATGATGAGCAAGGTCAATTACGAATCTATAACTCATTATTATCTGAATATGCAGTTTTAGGTTTCGATTATGGATATGCAATGGCAAATCCGAAAGCGTTAACTATTTGGGAAGCTCAGTTTGGAGATTTCGTGAATGGAGCGCAAATTGTAATCGACCAATATATTTCTGCAGCAGAAGATAAATGGAAATTACAAAACGGTTTAGTAATGTTATTGCCTCATGGATATGAAGGACAAGGAGCAGAGCACTCTTCAGCACGTTTAGAGCGTTTCTTACAAATGTGTGCCGGTAACAATATGTTTGTTGCTAACATCACAACTCCAGCCAACTTCTTCCATGCTTTAAGAAGACAGGTCGTAACAGATTACCGTAAACCATTGGTTGTAATGTCTCCAAAATCATTATTACGTCATCCATCAGCTGTATCACCATTAGCAGACTTTGCAAATGGAGGATTCCAAGAAATCATCGAAGATGTAACTGTAGATGCGAAAAAAGTGAAAAAAGTAGTATTCTGTTCAGGGAAAATCTACTACGATTTAGACAAAAAACGCCAGGAGTTAGGAGATACAGAAACTGCAATTATTCGTTTAGAGCAACTATACCCATTGAACGAAGAAAAAGTAGATGCAATCATCTCTAAATTTGGTAATGCTAAATTGGTTTGGGCGCAAGAAGAACCAGAAAATATGGGAGCTTGGATGTACATCTTACGTAAATTAAGAAAATATCCATTCGATGTCGTTTCTCCAGCAGAAAGTGCTGCCACAGCACCAGGTTCAAGCAAACGTTGGGCTGCAATTTACGAAGAGGTAATTAATAAAGTATTCAATTAAAAAATAAAGCTAATAGATATGTTAGAAATGAAAGTCCCATCACCAGGGGAATCAATCACAGAAGTAGAGATCGCTACGTGGTTAGTAAAAGACGGTGATTACGTAGAAAAAGACCAAGCAATTGCAGAGGTTGACTCAGATAAAGCGACATTAGAATTGCCAGCAGAAGAAAGTGGAATTATTACTTTAAAAGCTGAAGAAGGTGATGTTGTAGAAGTAGGACAAGTTGTTTGTCTTATTGATACGGATGCTCCAAGACCAGAAGGAGGTAGCGCACCAGCTGCGGAAGCTCCTAAGGCTGAAGTTAAAGAAGAAGTAAAAGCTGTTCCAGCTCCGGTTGCTACTCCAGCACCTGCTACTCCAGCCGCAACTTATGCTACGGGAACTCCATCTCCAGCTGCTAAAAAAGTTTTAGATGAGAAAGGCATTGATGCTTCTCAAGTAAAAGGATCAGGACGTGACGGACGCATCACTCAAGATGACGCTGTACGTTTTACTCCGGCTATGGGAACTTCTACTCAAGGAACTCGTGCTCAATCAGAGAAAAAATTATCATCATTACGTCGTAAAATTGCACAACGTTTAGTTTCTGTTAAAAATGAAACTGCAATGTTAACGACATTCAACGAAGTTGATATGTCTGCAATCTTTGCTTTACGTAACCAATACAAAGACGAATTCAAAGCTAAACATGGTGTTGGTTTAGGATTTATGTCTTTCTTTACAAAAGCAGTTACTCGTGCATTAGAATTATATCCGGATGTAAACTCTATGATTGATGGTGACTACCAAGTAAAATTTGATTTTGCTGATGTTTCTGTTGCTGTATCAGGACCAAAAGGTTTAATGGTACCAGTAGTACGTAATGCAGAAAATTTAACGTTCCGTGGTGTAGAGCAATCTATCAAAGATTTAGCAATCAAAGTACGTGACGGAAAAATTTCTGTTGATGAAATGACAGGAGGTACATTTACAATCACTAACGGTGGTGTATTTGGATCTATGATGTCTACACCAATCATCAACCCACCTCAATCAGGTATCTTAGGAATGCACAATATTGTTGAGCGTCCAGTTGTTAAAAACGGACAAATCGTTATCGCTCCAATGATGTATGTTGCTTTATCTTATGACCACCGTATCATCGACGGACGCGAATCTGTAGGATTCTTAGTTGCAGTTAAAGAAGCGGTAGAAGATCCATTAAATGTATTAATGGGAGGTGACGCTAAAAGAGCTTTAGAATTGTAATACATAAAAACATTCTAACAATCCATAAATTGAAAGCCGTTCGTAAGAACGGCTTTTTTGGTTTATGTAATTAATTTATAATATTATTTTTTTGTGTTTTTGTAATTGATTTAATGAAATTCTGTTTTTTTAACAATATGATTTTTAATAGATAATTTATTTATTATAAGCATTTTATATTTTCCTTTTTAAGGAAATTAATTCTTTAAATTATTACTGATTAATACATGTTGAAATATAATATAATTTTAAAGTAATGAATTAACACAATAAAATTATGAAGAAAATTTACTTTAGTGTATTAACGTTGTTAATACTTTTACAATCAAACGCTCAGGTGTATGATGTAGGTACTTGGGCTCAAGTTACAGATATTTCTAATGACGGTGTAGCTGTAGGAAATGCCGCAGGTGTCATACATTTTAAATGGACAAAAGAAGAAGGTCCTATAGTAATTGGAGAAATTGGAGGTAATAATGATTATATAGCAGGTAATACAACCATTTCTGCTGATGGAAAATTAGTATCAGGAACAATGACAAATCCGGCTACAGGAATCGATGAAATGGCTTTATATGATATAACTACGCAAACATGGGAGTACTTAGGAGCGAGTGCAAATGGTAGCGATACTTCTTCATGGGGAATGTCAAGCGATGGTAAAACGATCGTTGGATTAGGATGGAAATCTGCTTCTCAAGCTATAGGAGTTATTTGGAATAGAGCAAATGGAATGAAAGATTTGGGCTCTACAGTTGCAGGTAAAAGTTCAAGACCAAATTCTGTAAATGGAGATGGAACTGTTGTTGTAGGATGGCAAGATTCTGAAAATGGTTTCCGTAAAGGAGTTTATTGGAAAAATGGTGTACAAACATTTATTAAAGATAAACAAGGTAATCTTGTAGGAGAGGCGCTAGCAGTTTCTGCTGATGGAAATATTATTGTTGGTTTCAACGAACCTGAAGCATATATTTACAATGCAACAACTAATACTTATACAGAAATAGTTCATTCAGATCCAGATTATAACACGTCAATAGTAGCTGTTTCTGATGATGGAAATACAGCGGTGGGTTATTGGAAGCCTTGGTATGCTACAAATACAGAAGGAGAAGGTTTTATTTGGTTTAAAGATAAAGGAGTTGTTAAAATTGATGATTATGTAAAAGAGGTTGGATATGATAGCAAAAGTTTTACTTTTGTGTTGCCTACAGGTATTTCTCCGAATGGAAAATATATAGGAGGTATAGGAATCAATTGGGATGAAATGGATCTTAAAGGTTTTGTAATAGAATTGAAAGGAGCTTTATCTACAAATGAAAATGTTTTGGATAAAATTATTACAACAATTTCTCCAAATCCTGTTATGAATGAAATGACAATTCATACAAAAGCTATCATAAATTCTGCTGAAGTTTATAATTTAGCAGGTCAAAAAGTTTGGAATTCAGATAATATTATGAATAATAAAATTGATTTAAGTTTCTTAAATAAAGGAGTTTATATCGTAAAGATAAAAACTGATTCAACAAATGAATCAATTAAGTTTATTAAAAACTAATTCAGATAATTATAAAAAAAGTCACTCATTGAGTGACTTTTTTACTCAATTTTATAATCCATAGGAACCATGTTTGCTATTTTTTCCCAGCTCCAATATCCTTCAACAACCAAATTAGCAGGATGATAATACGTTCCATTTTCTTCAATTTTTAATAAATCGCTTTTTATAGCGAAAATAGAAAGTTGGTTCGAAATATATTTTGCTCCATTCTGTTTTGCATAGTCCAAATCCTCTTTTTCATTTTTATACTCTACAGAATACAAACCTTTAAAATTAAGATACTGATCATTATTATCAACGATTTTCAAACTATCAGATGGTACTTTTTGATTAACTAAGTAAGTAATAATTTTTGGAGGAACTTTACCTTCAATTCTACCTCCTAACAAAGTTTCTTCTTTAAACTTTATGTATTCAGGATTATCCTTGCGAATCAATCGCTTTACATCATATCCTTCTTCCTCAATTTTATTATCATAAACCGCTTTCATAAAATGAATCACACTTCCTAAATAAGATTTACGACGATTTTCTTGCCATTTTTTTTCTTTAGAAGCTGATGATTTTAGCTCAGTAAAAAGTGCTGTTCCAAGAGTTAAGACATAATTTGACTTGAAATTAATATTAAAATCAACCAAATCATATTCTATTTTATAACCTAAGTAATTGTTTGTAATGATTAAAGGATTTCGGGAAGTAGCAGATAATTGTCGTGTATTTTTATCATATTTAAACCTTAAATCTTTCGAATTTTCGATTTTACATTTTTTAGCAGCTTCATTACTTCCCAAAAACAATCTCAGAAAAGTCTGATAATAATACAACCAATCTTCTTTAGATATTGCTTGAACAACTGTTTCTTGTAATGCAACCACTTCAGGCTCTAAAACTACTTTATAAAAATTGGTTTGATTTGTATTGACATTCAAAATATAATTCTCAAACAAACTTGCTCGAATTATTAAATTATATTGTCCATTAGGAAGATTTAGTTCAAATTCACCTTTTTCGTTCGTTTTTGATTTAATCGTAGAATTATCGACATAGATTTCAGCATTAATAATTGGAAGCGATTTTTCATCAATCACTTTTCCTTTTATCATATTCTGTGCGAATAGATTACTACTAATTAAGAAAAAACCTAAAATAATAATTTGTTTAAAATTCATTGACTAAATTTTAAAACAAGATAATAAAAAAACCGCTATAAAGCGGTTTTGAATTTATTTGAAGAAATATGTAATTCCTAAAGTTAAAAATGATGAACGATTTGTTCCATTATCCCAACGTTTATAGTCGTAAGTATCTATTAAACCATATTGATAGCGTAAATTAATTTCGTATTTTCTATCAATAGAATATCCACCACCAATATTAAATGCTAAATCAAACGATTTTGGAACATTATTTTCTCTTTCAGGTTCATTTTCATCAAATTTTTCTGATACTTTGAAACCTAATTGAGGACCACCTTCAACGAAGAAATCTTTTCCTTGATCATCAAAATAGTATTTATACATAATTGGAATATTGATATAATTTAAGAAAGCTTTGTATTTCTCTCCACCTTCTTTATATAACGAATATTCACCTTGAGTAGTATATAAAACTTCGGCTTGTAAATAATGATTTTCGTTTCGAGTAGTTAATTGATATTTTGCAACTCCTCCAACTAAAAATCCAACTCTCTCTTTAGAAACTCCATGAACAATAGTTGTGTTACTAAGTCCAACACCTCCTTTAACTCCAAATTCGATTTGAGCAAAAGAAAAAGTAGATAAACTTAAAAGAAATAAACTTAATAGATTGGTTTTTAAATTTTCATAAGTTATTGTATAATTTTAACAAAATTAAAGCTTTTTTTAATACAAACTTCATTTCATAAAAAAAGCTCTCCAAATGAAGAACTTTCTATATTATTTTCGAAAATTTATTTTTTTGGTTGAGGAGGAAATTTAGCAAGAATTTCTTCAATTGCTTTCGGGATTCTTTCCGCTTTAGCACTGATATTACTCAAATTAAGATCAGAACCAACACCTTGCCAAACCAATATATTACGTTTATCATCAATAATGTCTATTACAATTGTTCCTGCTTGATAAGAAGAAACGCTATTTCCGCCGTAATATCCGCCATAGTAACCATAAGGACCGTAACCCCAATTGTTATTATTTACAGAAACTTGTTCTTTAGAACTTGTCAATAAATTAATGACTAAGTCTGCATCAGAACTTACTTTTGTAAATCCTTTTGTAGCCATTTGTGCGTCAATTGCTTTAATTAATCGATTCTTGTCCAAATCGTTAACCTTTAACTTATCTAATCCTTTTTGGTGAAAAGTATAAGTTTTATATGAAGCAAAATTTGTTGATCTGTCGTAATCTGTACTTACTTGAACTGTTCCACAGCTTGTTACAAATAATGACAACAAAATTATAAAAGTAAAGTGTATAATTTTCATGACCTTGATTTTTTATTTAAAACTACAATTATTATTCCTAAATGTAAAGGTAAATCAAAAAAAAGAAGCTCAAAATACTTGAACTTCTTTTTAACTAATATTTACAATTTTATTTTGCTAATTCTAACTCTTGAATTTTTACTTCAACAATTCCATTGTGATTGATTCTAACCAAATCTACAATTTGCGTTTCGTTGACTAATTCTGGATTAAAATCTGTCTGAACTTTCACATAATTCTCTGTAAAACCAAACATTTTTCCGTCTTTATTATCATGTTCCCACAAAACTTTCTGAGTCGAATTTAATTGCGATTGATAAAAAGCTTGACGTTTTTTCTCCGATAAAATACGTAACATTTTATTACGACGTTTACGTTCTCCTTGATCAACAATACCTTCAAATTCGATTGCTTCTGTATTATCTCTTTCAGAATAAGTAAATACATGTAAATAGCTAATTGGTAATTCGTTCAAGAAATTATATGTTTCCATAAATAATTCTTCTGTTTCTCCAGGGAAACCAACAATTACATCTACACCAATACACGCATTTGGCATCACTTCGCGAATTTTTGTTACACGATCTAAATAAAGATTAGATAAGTAACGACGTTTCATTTTTTTCAAAATCTCATCGCTACCAGATTGTAATGGAATATGGAAATGCGGAACAAATCGATTACTTTTTGAAACAAAATCGATCGTTTCATTTTTCAATAAATTTGGCTCAATCGAAGAAATTCTGATTCGTTCTATCGCATCAACTTGATCTAATTCTTGCACCAATTCCAAGAAAGTATGTTCGTGTTTTTTATTCCCGAATTCACCTTTCCCGTAATCGCCAATATTTACACCCGTTAATACAATTTCTTTGATTCCTTTGTGCGCAATTTCATTCGCATTTTTGATGACATTTTCAACTGTATCCGAACGCGAAATCCCACGAGCCAAAGGAATTGTACAATACGTACATTTGTAATCGCAACCATCTTGAACTTTCAAAAAAGCACGCGTACGATCACCAATTGAATAAGAACCAACGTAAAAATCGGCTTCTTCAATCTCACAAGAATGTACAATTGTTTCTTCTTTTTTATTGATATCGTCTAAATATTCAGCAATATTAAATTTTTCTGCAGCTCCTAAAACCAAATCAACACCTTCCATTTCCGCAATTTCTTGCGGTTTCAACTGCGCATAACAACCTACAACGACAACAAAACCTTCTGGATTTGCTTTCATTGCATTTTTCACAATCGTTCTGCACTCTTTGTCTGCATTTGCGGTTACCGAACATGTATTGATTACGTACACATTCGCAGAATCTGTAAACTCAACCTTCTGATATCCATTATCTTTCAAGTTTCTTGCGATCGTCGAAGTTTCAGAAAAATTAAGTTTACATCCCAATGTATGAAATGCAACTGTTTTAGTTTGATTATTCATAGCTGCAAATTTAAGAAATTATCCATAGTTTTGAAACATAAATAAATCAGCTATTCAAAATGACTAAATACTTTATCTACATTATGTTATTCGTTTCAATATTTTCGTGTTCTAAGAAAATTGAAATCGATGAAAACAAAGTATTTAAACTAAATCGTTACGATAATATTTCTTCTTTAGATCCAATTAATGCGCGAACACAAGCCAATACGTGGGCGTGTAATTTGATGTATAACAGTTTAGTGAAGATTGATAATGAATTAGAAATTCAACCCGATATTGCAAAATCTTGGACAATTTCAGAAGATGGAAAAACGTATTCTTTTACATTAAGAAACGATGTTTTTTTTCACAAACATGAAGCTTTCGGAAAAGATTCGACTCGAATTGTGACTGCTTCTGATTTTGAATATAGTTTTAACCGTTTAAAAGATCCGAAAGCTGGAGGTTCTGGAGGTTGGATTATGAATAATATCGATTCGTATAAAGCGATAAATGATACACTTTTTGAAATTAAATTGAAAGAGGCTTATCCTGCGTTTTTAGGTTTAATTTCGATGAAATATGCTTCGGTTGTTCCGAAAGAATTATTCAAAAATGGAAACGATGAATTCTTGAAACATCCAATTGGTACAGGTCCTTTTCAATTTAAGATTTGGGAAGATAACGTGAAAATGGTTTTCAGAAAAAATCCAAAGTATTTCGAATTTGATGAAAAAGGTCAACGTTTGCCATATTTAGAAGCGGTTAATTTATCATTTTTACCAGAGAAAAATTCAGAATTTTTAGAATTAATCAAAGGTAATTTGGATATGATGGCAGATTTGGATCCTTCTTATAAAGATGAAATTTTAAATCCAATCGGAGATTTGAATCCAAAATATTCAAATATTTTAACCACTCAAAAAGTTCCTTATTTAAGTACTGTTTATTTATGTTTTTACCTTGATGCACCAAATGCAGTTGATTTGAAATTGCGTCAAGCATTGAATTATGGAGTTGATAAAAACAAAATCATCAAATATATGATGAAAGGACAAGCTTTTGAAGCAGATGGAGGTTTCATTCCGAAAGGTTTACCAGGTTATTCGCCAGAAAGTGGTTACAAATATTCTCCCGAAAAAGCACGTGAATTAATCAATAGCTATAAAAAAACGAACGAAAAAATTACGCCAATCGAGCTGACAACAGTACAAGAATATGTAGATGTTTGCGAATATATTGCGGCAGAAATGGCAAAATTAGGTTTACCAATAAAAGTGAATGTTGTACCTGGACCAACGATGCGTGATGGAAAAGCAACAGGGAAATTTACGTTGTTCCGTGCAAATTGGGGAGCAGATTATCCAGATGCCGAAAACTTTTTGTCCTTATATTATTCGAAAAACTTTGCGCCAGAAGGTCCAAATTATTCACATTATAAAAATGGCGAATTTGATAAAATGTACGAACAAGCATTTTTGACCAATAATCCAGACGAACGTGCCAAACTTTATCAAAAAATGGATGCATTGATGATGCAAAACGCTCCAATTTTACCATTATTTTATGATCAAACAACGTTATTTTTGAATAAAAAAGTTAAGAATTTTTCGATGGGACCAATCAAATTATTAGATTTAACAAGAGTTTACAAAGAATAATTCTTTTGACATTTCTCAAAAAGTTTGAACATCTTTTAAAAAAATCTAAATAATATTTCATTTTATTTCACGACATTAGATAATTGTTAACTTATTTGAAATAATCAGTTTTCTCTAACGTTTGAAATCAATATTTTAAAAGAAATAATTTCAGAATTAAAGGCGTTAAACCGAGTTTTTTTAGATATATTTGACACCAAATTTTTAATCAAAATCATTTAAATTTTTACTTATGAAAGTAAGACAACTTTTCGTAGTAGGATCTATCGTTACTCTTGTTGCAATTGGAGTAATCTCTTATTTTTGGCCAGGTATCTTATGGTCTTTAATAATTATTCTTCCTTTGATTGCCTTAGGAATTGCTGATATCTCGCAAACAAAGCACGCTATCAGAAGAAACTTTCCTATTGTAGGACATGGTCGTTATTTATTAGAAAGTATTCGTCCAGAAATCATGCAATACTTTGTTGAAACGGATACTGAAGGAAAACCTATTGACCGTTTGATGCGTAGTATGGTGTATCGTCGTGCAAAAAATGTAATTGACACAGTTCCTTTTGGGACGCAATTAGATGTTTATGAACCAGGATATGAGTGGTTAAATCATTCGATGTATGCTGGAAAAATCAAACATGCTGATGATCCACGTGTAAAAGTTGGTGGAAGTGAATGTAAACAACCTTATTTAGCAAGTTTATTAAACATTTCTGCAATGTCTTTCGGTTCGTTAAGTGAAAATGCTGTATTAGCGATGAATAAAGGAGCTAAATTAGGAAATTTTGCGCACAATACAGGTGAAGGGGGAATTTCTCCATATCACTTACAGCCAGGTGGAGATTTGATTTGGCAAATTGGTACAGGATATTTTGGTTGTCGTGCTACTGATGGTGGTTTCGATCCAGATAAGTACGTTGAACGCGCTACTTTACCAAATGTAAAAATGATTGAGTTAAAAATTTCTCAAGGTGCAAAACCAGGTCACGGAGGAATTTTACCAGCAAATAAAAATACTCCAGAAATCGCTAAGATTCGTGCTGTAGAACCATATACAACTGTTGATTCTCCTCCATCTCACTCAGCTTTCTCTGATGCAGAAGGAATGTTACATTTCATCAAACAATTAAGAGAATTATCAGGTGGAAAACCAGTTGGTTTCAAATTGTGTATTGGGATTAAACGCGAGTTTATTGAGATTTGTGAAGCAATGATCAAAACTGGTATAAAACCAGATTATATCGCAATTGACGGTGGTGAAGGTGGAACTGGAGCTGCTCCTGTAGAGTTCTCTAACTCTCTAGGTATGCCTTTGTTAGATGGTTTAGCTTTCGCTGTTGATACTTTACGTGGTTATGGTCTTAAAAAAGATATTCGTGTTGTAGCTTCTGGAAAAATTATTTCTTCTTTCCACATTGCTCGTGCAATGGCTATTGGTGCGGATTTAGTTTATTCGGCTCGTGCTATGATGATGGCTGTAGGATGTATCCAAGCTTTACAATGTAATACAAATACATGTCCAGTTGGTGTTGCGACCCAAGATCGTGAATTGATGAAAGGATTAGATGTAGAAGATAAAGCAACTCGTATGTATAATTTCCACAAGAAAACAATGCATATTTTATCTGAATTAATTTCTGCAACAGGTGTTAAATCTCATAGAGATTTCAATCGTTCTCACGTAAATTTACGTATCGACAATACGCGTATTATGTCTTATGATCAATTGTACCCAATTGTAGAAGAAGGTGCATATGTAGGAATGTCTGTAGAAGATGTTTTACAAGAAATTAGAGTTCGTACATTAAGTAAAGTGAATTAATCAATTTGATATAATAATAAAAAAAGCAATCCAATTGGATTGCTTTTTTTATTTAATAATATTCCGTAAATATTGAGACGGTCGAAAACCTGTATGTTCCAAGAATGCATCCGAAAAAGTCTTTCTCGAATTAAAACCTGTTTCTTCTGCTAAAGCATCAATTGTATATTTTTTGAGATTTGGTTCATCTGCAAATCGTTTCAAAAGATGATTAATTCTTAATTCGTTGATATATTGGTTAAAATTTTTCGATCTCGAACGATTAATATAATTTGACACAATTGTTCGATTGGCGTTCAATTCTAGAACCAAGTCATTCAACGAAAATTTTGGATTTAGAAACAACTTTTGTTCTTCAAACAATTGCAAACTTTGCTCGAAATCTTCATCAATTTCAACTTCAAATTTTGTTTTTTCTACTTGATTTTCTTCCATAATATCTGCTTCAATTATTGAAATTTCATCAAGACATTTTTGTAAATAATTCTTCTTTTTTTGATGTTTTTGATTCATTTTATAAAAAACAATTCCACCAAAAATTAGAATTGCAACCAAACCAAAAAAAGAAGCTCTTTTGAAGTTTTGATTCTTTTCTTTCAATAAATTTCGTTCTGTTTTCAAGAATGTATTTTCGTATTTCTCAAGATTTGGTTTCAAAATAGTATGATCAGCCACATAAAATAAACTGTCAAAAGACAATAAATTATTTACAGATAATAATTTATCTCGATTATTTCCATACTTCTCATTATATTCAACCACTCGTTCATAGGAAAGTCGCAGTTCTTCATCAAGAATTTTATATTGTTTTGAGAATTCTACAACATTTTCAAAATATTGGATTGCTTCTTTATTTCGCTTTTGTTGATATAAAATTTCACCTAAAAATTGCTCTGAAATCACATACCATTTAATATCATTTTGCTTCCAGAAAGCTTGTTGTGCTTTTTTCAATGTATTAAATGCCGAATTATAATCTTTTTTGTAAAAATCAATAATTCCTTTATTCTTCAAAGCATATTGATAATTTGATGTATCAACCGTTTCAGACAACTCAATTTTGTTGTAATAATCGCTTTTGTTCAGATGATTTGTTTTACTATACAAATAAGACAATTTCCCAAGAATAGAAAGGTAAATACTAAACGATTTTGACTGATGTTTATATTTCTCGAAATATGGTAAAGAAGCTTCATACAATTCTATAGATTCCTTTATTTCATACAGATTTTCCTTTGTTTTTGCTATTCCAACAAGAGAAGAATAAAATGTATAATCATCTTTTATTTCTGTTGAAAGTTGTTTCGAAATCGTGAAATTTTTCAATGCATTATTGTAATTACGTTGCTCCAAAAAATAATTTCCTTTTTCGATATAAGCTTCACTCAAAACAACTTTATCATTCAATCGATAAGCTGTTGAAATCGTAGAATCAATAATTCGAAGATTTTCTTCAACCAAATCATTATTTTTTTTTCGTAAAAATTCAGCTTTATCATTTTGTGTTTTTCCAAACATATTTATTGAACTGAATATGAATAAAATAATTAAGATAAATTTAAGAAATCTATTTCCTGAAATTATAAAACGTAACATACTGTATTTGTTTAATTTGAATAACATTGTAAACAATTATCATTTGACACCAAGTTCATGAAAAACATTTAAAAATATAAATTAAAATTGTTCAAACAAAAATTTTACTTCCTCTAAATGTAAGTAAAACAATAATCAACACAATTTTATTATGAAATTTTTACAATTAATTCTCATTTTGATTAGTTCTTTTGCTTTTGCACAAGAAAAATATTCGATTACAGGAAATATTTCATCAAAAAATGAGTCAAAAACAATTCAAGCAAAAGTTATTTTACACGATGAATTTCAAAATGTTATTCAAACAATTGAAACTGAAAACTCTAAATTTAACTTTGAAAATTTAGAACAAAAAATATATTCAATTTCAGTTATTTATGATAATAAAATTCAAGATGAAGAACCTTTTTATTTGAACGAAAATAAAACATTTCACTTAAATATTGATGAAACTGTACAAATTAATGAAGTTGTAATCAATGGAAAAAAGGAAACTTTCAAAATAGAAAATGGCAATTATAATATTGATGTAGCTAATTCAAATTTTAATAAACTTGCTACAACCAAAGAATTATTTTCAAAATTACCAAGCGTCATGTTGGGAGCAGATCAAGAAACATTGACAATTATTGGAAAAGGAAATCCTTTGTTGTATTTGGACGATCAACAAGTTGATTTTTCTACCATTTCGAGTTTAGCAATTGAGGACATAAAATCGATTGAAATTATTAAAAATCCATCTGCAAAATATGAAGCAAATGGAAGATCTGTCGTAAAAATTAACCTTAAAAAAAGTAAAAAAGAAGGTTTAAAATTCTCTTTACAGGAAACATTATCGTTCAAAAGAAAGTTCAATAATTATTTCAATTCGACTTTTCAAATTCGTAAAAACAAAAGTGAATTTAAATTGAATGCATCTTATAATCAACTAAATCCTTGGGAAGGAAATGGATTCGATTATCGAGTAAAAGATAAAAATATTCAGTCCAATTATTTCATAAAATCGCAAACAAAGCGTCCGCATTTTATTGTAAATACAAGCTTTTTTCAAGAATTAAATGAATCTGGAGATTATCTTTCATTTGCTATTAATTCGAATTTCAGAAAAGATAAAGGTTTGATTGATACCAAAACAGAATATTCAGAAAACAATGAAAATCAATCTATTTTAACCTTAAATGATAATGAAAATCATCGAAATTTTGTGAATACCTTGATGAATTACAATAAAAATATTCAATCAATTGACGTAAGTATTTTAACAGGTTTGCAATACACGATTTATAATACAGGAACGACATACGATTTTTACAATAAGATAAATGAAAATGATATCGAATACAATCAATCGCGCTATCAAAAATATCGTCTTAAGGTTTTTGCTGGAAAATTTGATGTAGAGAAAAAGTTTGAATCTGATCAAAAAATTGAATTTGGAGGACGTTTTACGCATGCAAAATCAGAAACAACTAATCAAACGTTTTTTCCTCAAAAATCATCAGAAAAATTTCTTTACAACTTCAAAGAACTGAATCTTGCAGCCTATTTGCAATACACAAAAAACTATGAAAAATGGAATTATAAAGTTGGACTAAGAACAGAAACGACCAATTCTAAAGGTTTTGATGAAATAAAACAACTTTCGGATATTGATAAAAAATACATCGATTGGTTTCCAAATGCAGAAATTAATTACACTTTTGAGAATAAAAATGCATTGACAATTTATTATAAACGCACGATTGATAGACCGAATTACAGCACCCTTTCTTCAGGGAATTTGTACGGAAGTCCTTATATCGAATACAGCGGAAATTTTAATATTTCACCGACTTACACCGACACGTTTTCTGCGAATTATTCTTTAAAAAAATGGAATATGAATGTAACGTATTATCAAAGTAAAAACCCGATAAATTATACGTTAATTTATGATGATGAGCGAAATATTTCAACATTTACAACGGTTAATTTTGAAAAAGAAGAGAATTTTTCTGTTGGTTTAGATGTTCCGTTCGAATATAAATTTTGGTCAACACAAATTAGTTTAGCTATGATTTATAGTAAAATAATTGATGAAAAAGCTGTTCTTAAAAAATCTGTTCCATATATCTATTTATACTCTAATCATAATTTCAAATTGGGAAAAGATTTTAATTTTATGCTTGATGGATATTGGTTAAGTAAACGAACAGAAGGAATTTATGATCGAAATTCTCAAATTATCGTCAATCTTGGATTGACAAAGTCATACAAAAACTTTGATTTTTCTATTCGTTTCAATGATTTATTCAAGCAAATGAAATTCAGCGAAACATTGAATTATGATAAAATTAGTTCTAAAAACCTATTTTTAGTCGACTATCAAGAACTATCAGTTGGTGTTAAATATAATTTTGGTCGTTTAAATAAAACTATCTCAAAAGAGAATAAAGTAAATGAAGAAGAAGGGAGAATTAGGTAATACTTTTATTTCCAAAATTCAATAAATCGTATAACTTTGCTTTCATAATTTAAAGAAATAAAATGTTTAAATTTATTCGTAAGGTTATACTTTATCTTTTTGTAGCTCATCTTGTATACATTGTTGTGTTAAAGTGGATTAATCCGCCGTTCACGATTACGCAAGTTCAGCAAGGTTTTGAACAAGGAAAATTTAAGCGTGATTATATTTCCTATGACGAAATGGGACGAAATATAAAATTGGCTGTAATTGGTTCTGAAGATCAAAAATTTCCTGTGCACAATGGATTTGATATGGACGGAATACAGGAAGCGATCGAAAAAAATAAAGAAGGTAAAAAACTTCGTGGAGGTTCTACGATTTCTCAACAAGTCGCGAAAAATGTGTTTTTGTGGCAAGGTCGTTCTTGGTTGAGAAAAGGATTGGAAGTTTATTTTACGTTTATGATCGAAAAAATTTGGGGCAAACAACGTATTTTAGAAATGTATTTGAATACTTCTGAAATGGGAATTGGTGTTTTTGGTGTTGAAGCAGCTTCTGAATATTATTTTAATAAACCTGCTAAAGATTTAACCAAAAATGAAGCGGCTCGTATTGCAGCAGCCTTGCCTTTGCCACGAAAATATAATGTGAATCCGCCTTCGCCTTTTATCAGCAGACGTGCCAGTCATATCGAGCGACAAATGCGAAATATACAAGGAAGCGCTGATTTGGAAAAGGTTTTAGGAGAATAAAATAGAAAAGAGAAGTTAATAAGCTTCTCTTTTTTTATTTTTATTACTCTCTCCAATTAATTTTAACTGCAGAAATTTTCTCTAATTCCAAACGAGTTTCAGGAAGTAAATTGAAGTCATTTTTCATATAAAAAGCTAACGGAGAACGATAAGGCTCTCCATTCGCTTTTGTATCTTTTTCATGATCGATTACCCAACCATTTAGTTCTGTCGAAAATGTTTTTAATCGATTAAGAATTTTACGTCCCAAACCAATTTGATGCAATTCGCTATCTACAATTAATGCAAACCATTTCTCATAATCTCTTTCGAAAATCACCGCCCAAGCTCGCATTTGATTGTTTTCATCTACAGCAAAAAAATGTTTAGCTTCAATCAAACTATTCAAATAATTTTCGGTATCTTGTAAACTTTCAAAAGCTAGATTAATAGGATATTCATTGTTCCAAATTTTAAAAATATAGTCTTTATGAATTTGGTTTAACGTTGTAAATGAATAGATTTCTAATGAGTTAAGTTGAGGCATAAAATGATTTCTTATTTTGCTAAATATACTAAATTATTTAGTCAAAATTTCTTTTAAAATCAAAGGTTTGTCGGTTGTAATGTAATCCACTTTTAGATCAATCATTTCTTGCATCACTTTTGGGTCGTTAACCGTCCAAACATTCACCAATAAACCCAAATCTTTCGCTTCTTTTACCCAAGTCGGATTTTTCTGAAATACTTTATAATTATAGTCAATTCCGTTCCAATTTCTCGCTTTTACATCTTTTGGAGACAAATCGCCATTCAAATAAGAAACGTGAAATTTAGGTGCTAATTTCTTGAATTCATCACAAATATTTTGACTAAATGAAATGATTTCAACTTGTTTTTCTACTTTATGTTTTTTGATGATTTCAATTGCTTTTTTTACTGCACGATTTTCGTTTTCTTTTGATGAATGAGGTTTTAATTCGAAAATTAATTTAACTTTCTTATTCTTTTTTCCTTGTTCAAAATATTCTTCTAAAGTTGGCATGTTTTCGTTGTTAGCCAATTTCAACGTTTTTAAAAGAGAAGAATTAGTCATTTCGATTGCATGACCTTGAAAATTATCATCATGATTTACCATCAAAACATCATCAGCGCTAATTAATACGTCAAATTCAGAACCATAAGCACCAATTTCTTGTGCAGATTTTAAAGATTTGATCGAATTTTTTGCATTATTCTCGGTGTCCCAATAACCGCGATGAGCAATAATTTTTTGAGCATTTGCCATATTCGTAAGCATAAAAGTTGTTAAGGCAGTAAATATAAATTTTTTCATGATGAATTGTTTTTTCGAAGTAAAATTATTTTGTTTAAAGGATTTTGACGTTACCTAAAGATTAAGAAGTTGAATTTATAAAAGAATCTGTCGAAAAGCAGTAAATTTTGACTGGAATAAAATTGCGATTGCGCCGAATTTCACTTAATTTTGCACAAAGACAAACACAATGACGCAAGGAATTATTATTTTAGATTTTGGCTCGCAATACAATCAATTAATCGCGCGCCGAATTCGAGAATTTGGAGTTTACACAGAAATTATTCCCTACAACACTTCGATCGAAGAAATCAAAAAACACAATCCAAAAGGAATTATTTTATCAGGAGGACCTTCTTCAGTTTTTGGAGATGAAGCCGCTTTGGTAGATAAAGAATTATTCGAAATGGGCGTTCCTGTTTTAGGAATTTGCTACGGAATGCAATTGATTTCGCACTTATTAGGCGGAGAAGTTAAGAAAGGTGAAAAAGGTGAATATGGAAAATCTGAATTAACAGTTTTAGCTCAAAACAGTTTATTTGCAGGTGTTCCAGAACAATCTACAGTTTGGATGAGCCATTTCGACGAAGTAATGACAGCGCCAACTGGATTTACAATTTCAGGAAAATCAAACATAGATATTGCGGCAATCGCAAATGAAGATAAAAAGATTTTTGCAGTACAATTTCACCCAGAAGTAACGCATTCAGAATATGGTTCAACAATGTTAGAAAACTTTGTTTTCAATATTTGTCAGGCTGAAAAGAATTGGGTTTTAAAAGATTTTATCGAAACAGAAATTGCTCGTATAAAAGAAGTAGTTGGTGATAAAAAAGTAATTTTAGGACTTTCTGGAGGTGTTGATTCTTCTGTTGCTGCGGTTTTGATTCATCGTGCAATTGGCGATCAATTAACATGTATTTTTGTTGATACTGGTTTATTGAGAAAAGATGAAGGAAAAAAAGTAATGGAAAATTACGGAAAACACTTCAACATGAACATTAAAATGGTAGATGCTTCAGAACGTTTCTTAACAAACTTGAAAGGTATTGACGAACCAGAAGCAAAACGTAAATCAATTGGTAAAGATTTCGTGGCTGTTTTTGATGAAGAATCAAATAAATTTGAAGATGCAGCATTCTTAGCGCAAGGAACTATTTATCCTGATGTAATCGAATCGCAATCTGTAAAAGGACCTTCTGCAACTATCAAATCTCACCACAATGTTGGTGGATTACCAGAAGATATGAAACTTCAATTATTAGAACCATTACGCGAATTATTCAAAGATGAAGTACGTAAAGTTGGAGTAGAATTAGGAATTCCTCGTGAATTAGTTTACCGTCATCCTTTCCCAGGACCAGGTTTAGGAATTCGTGTTTTAGGAGAAGTTGACGAAGAAAAAGTACGTATTTTACAAGAAGCAGATCAAATTTTTATCGACGAGCTTTATGCACATAATTTATACGACGAAGTTTCTCAAGCTTTCGTGGTGTTATTACCTGTAAAATCTGTTGGAGTAATGGGAGACGAGCGTACATACGAATATACGGCGGTTGTTCGTTCAGCAAATACGATCGATTTTATGACAGCAACTTGGTCTAAATTACCTTACGAATTCTTAGAATTAGTTTCGAACAGAATTATCAATGAGGTAAAAGGAATTAACCGTGTAGCCTACGATATCAGCTCAAAACCACCAGCAACAATCGAGTGGGAATAAGCTAAAAAATATATCAAAGCCAGCCAATGTGCTGGCTTTTTTTCTATGTAAACTTTAAAAAACTAAATATTAAATGGAACTTTTAAAAGAAAGAATTCTGAAGGATGGAAAAAGTTTCGATGGTGGCATTCTAAAAGTTGATAGTTTTATCAACCACCAAATGGACCCTGTTCTGATGAAAGCAATAGCGTCGGAATTTGTCCAGCGATTTTCGGATTTAAACATTAATAAAATCATTACAATCGAAGCGAGCGGAATTGCACCAGCGATTATGGTTGGATTAGAATTGAATTTGCCTGTTGTTTTTGTGAAAAAAGCTAAACCTAAAACAATGGCAGATTTTTATGCGTCGCAAGTATATTCATTCACGAAAGACCGAACGTACGATGTTTGCGTAAGTAGCCAATTTCTGAATGAAAATGATAATGTTATTTTTATTGATGATTTTTTAGCGAACGGAAATGCAGCGTTGGGTGTTGAAGATTTGATAAAACAATCTGGCGCAAACCTTTTGGGAATGGGCTTTATAATTGAGAAATCATTTCAAGAAGGTCGTGATCGTTTACTGAATGAAAACATCAGAGTTGAATCATTAGTAAGATTAAAATCTTTAGGAGACAACTCGATTATTTTTGAAGAATAAAAAATATCAACCAAAAGCCAATTTATATTGGCTTTCTTTTTACTTTTAAAAAACAAAAAACTTACCTTGATAATATGAAAATAAAATTACTTGCTTTAACGCTCTCTTTACTATTCTTTACAAATTGTAATTCGTACAAATCGGCGAATTCTGCATTGGTTTCTGGTAATTTTCAGCAAGCTTTTGAGCAATCTACACAAGCCTATTTCAAAAACCCATCGGAGAAAAATGGAATCAAATATGTCCCATTAATTTTTGAAGCGTATAACAAAGGACAGCAAGAAGATGAAAATAGATTAAAACAAATTGAAACGTTGACTAATCCTTCTAAATATCAGGAAGCGTATCAAATTATTAATCGTTTGCAAGAAAGACAAAAAACGATTGCAGGAATTGATGGAAGATCGATTAGTGGGAAAACGTATAATTTCAAAACCAAAGATTATTCAGCAGCTTATAAAACGATTCAAGAAAAATATGCGCAATTTTTATATGATGAAGGAAAATCTTTTTTAAATCAAGGAGGAAAATTGAATGCGCAAACGGCCTATCAAAAGTTTCAAGTTTTAGAAAGTGTTTATTCTAATTATAAAGATACTCGTAGTTTGATGAATACCGCTCGTACAAACGGAATGTATAAAGTTTTGGTGCAATTGGTGAACAACACAGAAGTTGTTATTCCTAAACTACTAGAGAAAGATTTGTTAGATTTTAACTCATATGGATTGGATTCTAATTGGACTGAATTTTACACAGGAAAACTAAATAGCTCGTATGATTATGTGATTCAATTAAGTTTTGAGACAATAAATGTTTCGCCTGAAAGAGAAAAAATTGAGGTACATAATTTTGAGAAAAAAATTGTGGATGGTAAAGAAGAATTGGTGCAAAATGGAGTAGTGGTAAAGGATAAAGACGGAAAACCAGTGATGGTAGATCGTTATATTACGGTAAAAAGTAGATTCGAAGAAGTACAACGCATCAAAGAAGCTGCAATTACAGCGAGATATTATTTGATCGATAATCAAAAAGAACAAGCCATTGATTCTAAAAACTTAGCAAGTCAGTTTATTTTTAGAGATTCTTACGGAACTTACAAAGGAGATCGACGTTCTTTGGATCGAGATTACATAAATATGATTGGTAGAAGACCAGCTCCATTTCCATCAAATGAACAAATGATTTTTGATTGTGGACAAGATTTGAAACGTAAATTCAAGAACGAAATCATCCGTATGAAGCTTTGATAAAAAAAATGTAAAAAATTTAATCATTTTTTAAAATTCATTTTCAATAGCTTATCACATAAAACGTCTGTTTTAGCTAAAAACTTGTAAAATTAGTTTTGGTGAATTAAAAAACCTTTCTATATTTGCACAGCAATTAAGACATAGACCCATGGTGTAACGGTAGNNCGAATCCCTGTGGGTCTACAAAAGTCTTATGCCTCGATAAGCAATTGTTGAGGCATTTTTATCTAACCTAGTTAAGAGAAAAGTTGCAAAAATTGAAATAAAATTTAGTCAGACCCATGGTGTAACGGTAGCACATCGGTTTTTGGTGCCGCTAGTTGGGGTTCGAATCCCTGTGGGTCTACAATTTTTTCTTTTCAATTTTTAACATAATAATCATGGACAGACCCATGGTGTAACGGTANNTCGAATCCCTGTGGGTCTACAGATTTTAAGCTTCAATAATTTTATTGAAGCTTTTTTTATACTATAAATTTTGTTATATTTATCATAATTGATTTAGTAAATGACATTAGAAAACATAATTTTAGAAGCTAAAAAAGGGAAACGAAATGCTCAGAACGCAGTGATAGAGGTTTTGTGGAACAAAGTTTATCATTATGTTTTTTCTAAAATCAGAAACGAAGAAGAAGCCGAAGACATCGCTATCGAAACGTTTACAAAGGTTTTTACAAAATTAAAATTATATAACGAAGATTTTGACTTTACAACTTGGGTGATTTCTATCGCACATAATACGATGATTGATCATATCAGAAGATCTCCAAAACTGAATATTTCTCTTGATGATGAAACCAATTTTTTAGAAATTTTAGAAGATCATCCTTCGCCAGAAGAACATTTGATTTTAAAACAAGATAATGACACGCTGATAAAAGCTATTGCAAAATTGAGAGAACCTTATCAAAAAATTATAGAATTGCGTTATATCGAAGATAAAACATACAAAGAGATTGCTGAAGAACTCAATTTGACCTTACCAAATGTTAAAGTTCGTCTTTTAAGAGCCAAACAATTGTTAACAGAGGTGATGCAAGATAATATTTAGTAAATTTATTCGTTGAAAATTTGTTGAAGAAAACTGGATCGAAAATGAAGAAGCACATATACCTTACAACAATTATTATCGCAAGTTTATTCTTGACGTCTTGTGGAAGTAGTAAAGTAACTTCGTATAAGAAAACTGGTTCTAAAAAAGTTTATACTTCTTCCAAAAAAAACGAATCTACAGAGGTTTTTCGTTCTAAAAATGCTGATGATAGTGCGCCTCGTGATATAAATAAAATTCTAAAAACGGCAAAATCTTACTTAGGAACACCTTACAAATATGGTGGAGTTACGAAAACAGGTTTCGATTGTTCGGGACTGGTTTATGTAAGTTTCAAGGAAATGAATTTAGAATTGCCTCGTCGTTCGAGTGATCAAGCTGAATATGGAAAAGAAATTACAATCGAAAATGTTAAAATAGGTGATTTAATATTTTTTAATACTTCAGGAAATTCAATCTCTCATGTAGGTATTGTAGAAAGTATTAATCATGACGGATCAATCAGTTTTGTACATTCTTCAACTTCGAAAGGTGTCATCATTTCTTCCCTTGATGAAAATTATTGGAAAACTAGATTTGTAAAAGCGGTTAGACTTTTATAACTTGACGTGTGCTTAAAAAAAGAACTATATTATTAACTTTTTTTGGATTACTATTTTTTAGTTTATCCATAGTTGTTAATGCTCAAGAAGATAGTGTCAAAATTGATACAGTTAGAATTGAGAATAAAAATCATTCTAAGTTTAGAAAGTTTTACCAAAAATTATTATTCAAGAAAAAACCAACGAGTTTTCCTATTCAGCCCAATAATAATGTAGGTGATGGAAAATATCAAGGAAAAATTATTCGAAATATTTACTACAAAACACAAGACCCTTTCGGATATTCTTTGCAGGACACGACAAGAAAACCGACAAAATGGATTGAAAGAACTGGAAATACACTACACGGGAAATCTAAGCAATTTGTGTTGCGTCAAAATATGTTGCTGAAACTAGGAGATAAATATGATTCTGTAAAAGCAGCTGAATCTGAGCGTTTAATACGTACCAATCGTTCTATTCGTCGAGTAGAGATTAAGGAAGAAGCTGTCGGGAATGATTCGGTTGATTTATATGTCAATTCAATTGACTCTTGGAGTATGTTTATTACAGGTTCGGTTTCGAGTTCAAAAGCTGGAATTCGCATTAGAGAGCGAAATTTTTTAGGTTTAGGACATGTGTTTGATAATCGTTACCGTCACAATTACAAAACAGGAAATTCGTTATATCAATTTAATTATACGGTTCCAAATATTGCCCAAACTCGAATTATTGGGAATGTACGTTATTTCAAAAATGAAGACAATCATTATACAAAATCAATCAGTTTTGTACGACCTTTTTATTCGCCATTAGCGCATTATGCGGGTGGAGTTTCAGTTGGACAAGTGTATTTTAAAGATTCATTAGACTTCGAAAAACCTATTTTGGTTGATAATCATTTCAAATATAATTACCAAGATTATTGGTTGGCAAGAGCGTTTAGAATTGATGATGGTCATTCAGAAAATATTACCAATTTTATTGTCTCAGGGAGATTTTATGATCGATCTTATACCGAAACACCAACTCCGGAAAACGATCCTGTGAACTTTTTTTCTGACCAAACGAATTATTTAGTAGGGATAGGAATTTCTTCGAAACGATATATCAAAACAAAATATATTTTCAATTATGATATTGAAGAAGATATTGCGATAGGAAAATCATTGGGAATTATAGGAGGTATTCAAAATATTCGCCAAACTGATCGTTATTATCTTGGCGGAAAAGCTTCTGCTGGAGGTTTCTTAAATACTGGTTTTTGGGGATTTGGAGTAGAGTTTGGAGGATTTTTTAATAAAGGAAAATTTGAACAAAAAACGCTATCAGTAGAATTACAATATATGGCAAAATTGATAAGTTGGGGAAAATGGAAGTTCAGAAACTTCATGAAAACTAATTATCTTTTGGGACATGATCGTTTAGATTCTCCTGCAGATCAACTTTCGCTTCATGAACATGATTATTTGGGAATGGCAGGTTTCAAATCGGATAGAGGATTAACAGGTCAACAGAAATTAATGTTCGAGTATCAATTGCAATCCTATACACCTTACGAGTTTTTAGGATTTCGTATTTCGCCATTTTTCAATGCGATGGTTGCGGCAATTGGAGATAACAAAAAATTTATACTGAATAATAACCCAATTTATTCGCGTTTTAGTTTGGGGGTGATGTTGACAAATGATTATTTTGTGTTTAATAATATCAGGTTTTCATTGTCGTATTATCCTTCAATTCCTGGACAAGGTGATAATCTAATCAAGACAAATTTGATTGATAATAGAGATTATCAAATGATGGATTTCGACTTCTCAAAACCAAATTATATTCGTTGGAATAGGTGGGATTAAGACATAAAAAAAGCTTGANNTCAAGCTTTTTTTATGTCTTATATTTTTATTTCACTTGTCTGGAAACGATCCAAGAAACCAAGCTTCCCAGACCTAAAACAGTCACTATAACTGCAACAAAGTTTTCGACAGAAAAGATAAATGGAAACGGAACAGTTGGCGAAGCCATAACCAAACCAAAATCTATTTGTAATAATCCAATAACAGAGGCGATTAATAAACCTGTTGTCATCGCAATAAAGGTGATAATAAAACCAGTTTGGAAGAAAATATTACGAATGTTTTTTCGTGATAATCCAAAACTATACATCGTCTGAATTTCTTTCTTTTTATCCAAAATCAAGATAATAATTGTTCCTGCCAAATTGAAACATGCAATAATAATGACTAACGTGAAAATCAAATAACTGATTAAATTTTCCATATTCATTACTTTCAAGAAAGCTGAATCTAAATCTTGTCTGGTTTCGATTTTATAATGAGAACCCAATGCTTTTTGAAGTTGAATTTTCACTTCGTTAAACGATTTTTTTCCAGTCGTTTTTACTTCAATCGAATAACACTGATTTTCGTTTAACAACAATAATTCTTGCGCCAAACCTAAAGTTGTAAAGACGTGTTTGTCGTATTGTTCGTTCAAAATAAACACGCCAACGCTATATGCATCTTTGCGAGTAAAAGCATCGCTTTCTTGTTTTATTAAACCTGTTCCAGCTTTTGGCATCATCAAATCTGCTGGCGTTATCGGATCGATATAAAGTTGTAAACGCTCTGCAATTCCATTCGAAACAATAAAATTATCATCGCGATTAAAATCTAAATATTGTCCACCATAAATCACCGTATCTAAACGCGTAACTTTGGTAAAGTTTTCGTCAACACCTTTCAAATAGGCAATATCTTGCTTTCCTTTGTAATCGATGTAGACTTTTTCTTCGATGATTTTAGAAAAAGCTTTGACGTCTTTTTGTTGCTTTAATTGATCCACAACAAAAGTTAAACTATCTAATACTTTTCCTTTCGAAGGAGAAATTTTAATTTCAGGATTTACATTGCTATAATACTTTAAATTCATTTTTTCTAATCCCGAAAAAACGGATAAAATAATAAACAAAGCCGCTGTAGCTACCAAAATAGCACCAACAGCAATCGATGTAATAATGTTTACAGCGTTTGTATTCGTTTTCGAAAAAATGTAGCGTTTCGCAATGTAAAGTGAAATGTTTCTCATTATAAGATTGGATTATTTCCTTCTCCTCTTAGCGCTTTGTCGATTTTATCCATTTCGTCTAACGAATTATCTAAAATGAAAATTAATTCTGGTGTAATACGCATTTGTTTAGAAGCACTTTTTGATAAAATTCCTCTAAATAATGGTGTATTAACTCTAATTTCTTTAAAAATTTCGTCTTTTTGAGTACTTGGAAAAATACTTACATAGATTTTAGAAACGCTCAAATCTGGTGTTACTTTTACTTCTGTAACACTAATCAAATTTCCAGGGAATTCCTTTACAGCCCATTTTCTAAAAGCTTCTGCTAATTCTTCTTGAAATAATTTACTTACTTTTTGTTGTCTATTGCTATCCAATTCTATTCATTTTTATGAGACCGTAAAATTACTGCATTTTTTCGTGATTAAAAACATTGATGAATTGAATTAAGTTCTTTGTAAATTTGTTTTAATGAAAAAAGATATCGAAACTTCAGAAGATGTTGCTTTATTGGTAAATACGTTTTATGATAAAGTGCAAAAAGATGACGTAATTGGTTACTTTTTTTCGGAAGTTGCAAAGGTAAATTGGGACGAACATTTGCCACATATGATTCAGTTTTGGGAAACTGTTTTGTTAGGAAAAGCAACTTTTGAAGGCTGGCCAATGCGAACACATTTGGTTTTGAGTCAAAAGGAGAAATTAAAACCACACCATTTCGAGCGTTGGATTGAATTATGGTACGGAATAATTGACGAAAATTTTGAAGGAGAAATAGCAAATGAAGCAAAAAATCGAGCAAAAATTATGCGTGATTTAATTCTTTTCAAAATTGACCAAATGGAACAAAAACAAGGATTTATTCAATAAAAAAATGCAACTTCATAAAAGTTGCATTTTTTTATTATTAAGATATGATTGAAAAATTATTTCGCAATCATGATTAATTTTTTATTGATAAATTCCATAATTCCAGCTTTAGAAAGCTCTCGTCCGTAACCTGAATGTTTAACACCTCCGAAAGGTAAATCTGGGCTTGATGAAACTTGTTTGTTTACGTAAACCATTCCCGAATCTATTCTACGAGCGATTTTCTCCGCATTCGGAACATCTTCTGTGTAAATAGAAGCACCTAATCCATAAGGCGTGTCATTCGCAATTTTGATTGCTTCTTCTACATCTTTCACTTTCCAAATACAAACCACAGGTCCAAAAACTTCTTCGTCATAAGCCTTCATTCCAGGTTTTAAATCTGTCAAAATTGTTGGTTGTAAAAAGAAACCATCACGATTAATACGTTTTCCTCCTGAAACAATTGTTGCTCCTTTATTAGCTGAATCATTAATTTGATCCAATAATTTTTCTAATGCACTTTCCGAACTTACAGGTCCCATGTTGGTATCTGTCTGTGTAGGATCACCAACTTTCATTCCGTTTACATAATCCGTAATTTTTTTCAAATATTCGTCGTAAATACCTTCTTGTACAATAATACGTTTCGAAGAAGTACACGCTTGTCCAGCATTACGTAAACGACCATTAATTGTTCCGTTCATCACTTTTTCGATATCCGCATCATTCAAAACAATCATTGGATCAGAACCACCAAGTTCTAAAACCGAAGGTTTTACATTTTTACCAGCGATACTTGCAACCTCTGCACCAGCGGCTTCGGAACCAGTTAAAGAAACACCAACAATTTTTGGATTATTGATAATTGTATCTGTGTCTTTTCCTGACATCAACAAGTTTTTATACAAACCTTTTGGAGCGCCAGCAGCTGTAAACATTTCTTCGAAAGCGATTCCACATTGCGGAATATTAGAAGCCGTTTTCAAAACAACTGTGTTACCAGCCATAATGTGAGGTCCAGCAAAACGCGCAATTTGAGAAAAAGGAAAATTCCAAGGCATAACACCTAACAACACACCAATTGGTTCTGAAACCACATAAGCGTCACCTTTTTCTGTTTGTAAAGGAACATTTGCTAAGAATTCTTCTGCATTATCAGCGTAATATTCGATAATATTTGCACTGTAATCAATCTCGATTTCGCTCTCATACAATGGTTTTCCCATTTCTGTTGTAATCAAAGCAGCTAATCGAGTTTTTTGCTTGCGCATTTCGTTTGCGACACGTTTCATTACAGCTTTTCTTTCTTCGAAAGATTCGAATCGCCATGTTTGATATAATTCGTTTGCGTCGTCTATATATTGATTGATTTCTTCGCTTGTGTAGGCTTGAAATTCTTTTTCTATTTTACCTGTAGCAGGATTTAATGTTCTGATTGAACTTGCCATTTCACTCTTTATTTAATGTATACAAAGTTGTAGCAATTCTCGTTCCTAACAAAACTTTTAGGATAAATAAAACTGATAGTTTGTTGAATAAAACTAAATGTAGTTGATTGTTTAGTTTTTATATTAATTTGAGCTAGATGATTGTTTGCTGAATTAAGAAATTTCTATTTTCGAAATGCTTAAGGTTTTAGATTCCTTGACAAATTTGATAAAACAATTAATTGTAGCAGAAACCATTCTGAACTCGTTTCAGAATCACATATATAATTAATAAAATAAATTTAAAAAATAACGATTTCTACATCTAGTTTGTTGATTATCGTTAAATTATCTATTATAAAAAAATATAATGATCTCAAGCTGAAATAAATTCAGCTTGAGATAATATTTATTAATGAAAATTATTTTCTAAAACGGTAAATTATCGTCGTCGTTGTTCATTGAACTTGTGAATTCTCCGCCAAAATCTCCAAAAGCATCAGAAGGATCAATAGCAGATAAATTCATTGCACTTCCCATTTCTTGAGAACCATCATTCATCGAACTTTGAATTTCGAAATCTCCACCAAATGAAGTTTCTAAATCGGTAAATTTAGCTTGTTCATTAATGAATCGTAAACGTACATTTTCTAACGCACCATTACGGTGTTTAGCAATGATAAACTCGGCTTGTCCAGCACAAGGTTCACTTTCATCATCCCAATATTCTAATTTATAATATTCAGGACGATAAATAAAAGAAACGATATCGGCATCTTGCTCAATTGCTCCAGATTCACGTAAATCCGAAAGTAAAGGACGTTTACTTCCTCCGCGAGTTTCTACCGAACGAGATAACTGCGAAAGTGCAATTACAGGAATACTTAACTCTTTTGCAATTGCTTTTAAGGAACGCGAAATCATCGAAATCTCTTGCTCACGGTTTCCATTTGCTTTACCACCAGCAGTCATCAACTGCAAATAGTCAATCAAAATCATTTTTACACCATGTTGAGAAACTAAACGACGTGCTTTTGCTCTTAAATCGAAAATCGAAAGGGCAGGCGTATCGTCAATGTAAAGCGGCGCATTTTCAAGACCTTTTACTTTTGTGTATAATTGTTTCCATTCGTGATCGGCTAATTTTGCTTTACGCAATTTTTCACCCGAAATTCCAGTTTCACCCGAAATCATACGCGTAATCAACTGAACAGAAGACATTTCTAATGAAAAAACAGCAACCGGAATATTTTTGTCAACCGTCATATTTTTCGCCATCGAAAGGATAAAAGCAGTTTTACCCATACCAGGACGAGCGGCTAAAATAATCAAATCCGATTCTTGCCAACCCGAAGTAATTTTGTCAATTTCTGTAAATCCAGAAGATAAACCAGACATTCCTTCTTTTGTAGATTGGGCTTTAATTTTATCAATAGCTTCTGTTACCAAATCTCTTGCTTCCGAATAACTACGTTTGATTCCACCTTCTGTAATTTCGAATAATTTCGATTCAGAATAATCCAATAAATCAAATACATCGGCAGTATCATCGTATGATTTTTCAATGACTTGATTCGAAATTTCAATTAAACGACGAAGAATATATTTTTCTTGAATAACACGAGCATAATATTCCACGTGCGCAGAAGAAGAAACTTTTTGCGTTAATTGAATCAAATAATAATCACCTCCAACACGATCTAATTTGCCCTCACTTTTCAACTCATTCGAAACCGTTAATAAATCAATTGGTTCTGAATCGTTAAATAATTTTTGAATGACAGCATAAATCGCCTGATGCTCTGGACGATAAAAAACTTGCGGCGTAAGAATGTCAATGACTTCGTCCAACCCTTTTTTATCAATCATCATCGCGCCAAGTACAGCTTGCTCTAAATCAACAGCTTGTGGAGGAAGTTTACCTTTCTCTAAACCAATGACATTGTGCTTGTTAGCTGGTATTTCGGGATTATAATTTGCTTGTTCCATAAGAGTTCCAAAATTAAATAAAAAAACGAGATATAACTAATTTTATATCTCGTTTTAAAATCGTATATTCTACAATAAGTATTATTGTAAAATAATATTTTATCCTGAAAATTCTCCGAATTTGATGTAACGTTCTTGACGTTGTTGTTGTAATTCTTTTGGAGAAAGTTTTTTCAATTCGTTGTAAGTGTCTAAAACTTTATTTTTCAAGTTTGTGTATGCAACTTCTGGTTTGTAGTGTGCTCCACCAAGCGGTTCTTGAATGATATCTTCAATTAATCCTAATTCTAACATATCAGGACCAGTTAATTTCATTTGCGAAGCAGCTTGCTCTTTGTAATCCCAACTTCTCCATAAAATTGTAGAACAGTTTTCTGGTGAAATTACAGAATACCAAGTGTTTTCTAACATGAAAACTTTGTTTCCAACTCCAATTCCTAATGCTCCACCTGAAGCTCCTTCACCAATTACAATTGTAATGATAGGAACTGTAAGTTTCAACATTTCGTAGATGTTTTTAGCGATAGCTTCACCTTGACCTCTTTCTTCAGCTTCTAAACCAGGATATGCACCAGGAGTGTCGACTAAAGTCAAGACAGGAATATTAAACTTTTCTGCTAACTTCATCAATCGTAAAGCTTTGCGGTAACCATCTGGATTAGACATCCCGAAACGACGATATTGTCTTTCTTTGGTATTTTTCCCTTTTTGTTGACCAATAATCATAAAAGTTTGACCATTGATTTTTCCCATACCACCAACCATTGCTTTGTCGTCAGCAAAAGTTCTATCTCCGTGAATCTCGATAAACGTGTTATCTGTGATCGCGTAAGCGTAGTCTAAAGTATAAGGGCGAGAAGGGTGACGAGACAATTGTACACGTTGCCATGGCGTTAAATTACCATAGATTTCCTTCTTTTTATTTTCAATTGCAATTTCAATTTCAACGCAAGCCTGTTTGATGTTAACACCGCTTCCTTCGCCGACGATTTGACAGCTTTGTAACTGTTCTTCTAAATCTTTGATAGGTTGTTCAAATTCTAAATATTCCATACAAAAGTGTTTGTTCAATCCAACAAATATAGAAAAGGTTTTTAAGCCAATTATAATAAATGTCGAATGTTTTTCAGATTTTTTACAAGTATTTTAATTTCAAAAGATAAAAAAGCGTCTACAGATTAGACGCTTTCATCGTGTATTTGATCTAAAATTAAATTTTTTCGATAATCATTGCAGAAGCTCCACCGCCGCCATTACAGATAGCTGCACCTCCAATTTTTCCTCCGTTTTGCTCTAAAACGCTTAATAATGTAACCAAAATTCTTGATCCGGAATTTCCAAGTGGATGACCGATAGAAACCGCACCACCATTTACATTAACTTTAGAAGCATCAAGATTTAATAATTTAGTATTTGCAATTCCAACAACTGAAAAAGCTTCGTTAAATTCCCAGAAATCAACATCAGTAGCTTTCATATTTGCTTTTTTCAATAATTTTTCAACCGCTTTAGCTGGCGCAGTTGTAAATTTTGAAGGTTCTTGAGAAGCATCAGCATAAGCAATAACTTTTGCAAGAGGTTTTAATCCTAATTCGTTTGCTTTATCCAAAGACATTAATACTAAAGCAGAAGCTCCATCATTGATTGTAGATGCATTTGCAGCAGTTACAGTTCCGTCTTTAGAGAAAACTGCACGTAAACCTGGAACTTTATCAAAGTTTACATTTTTATATTCTTCATCTTCTTTAAAAATAACTGGTTCTCCTTTGCGTTGAGGAATTTCTACAGGAACAACTTCGTTGTTAAATTTTCCAGCAGCCCAAGCTGCAGCAGATTTTTTGTAAGAATTGATTGCAAATTCATCTTGTTCTTCACGAGAAATATTGAACTCAGTTGCACAAGTATCTCCAAAAAGTCCCATCATTTCTTTGCTGTAGTAATCTTGCAAACCATCGTTCACAATTCCATCTAACAAAACCGTATTTCCGTATTTATTTCCAGTTCTTGCATTTGGCGAATAAAAAGGAACCATTGACATGTTTTCCATTCCTCCAGCAACTACAACATCTGCATCACCCAAACGAATTGCTTGCGTAGCAAACATCACAGCTTTCATACCAGAAGCACAAACTTTGTTTACCGTTGTTGCAGGAATCGTATTTGGTAAACCTGCTTTTATCATTGCTTGCTTAGCAGGCGCTTGTCCTTCACCAGCTTGCAATACATTTCCCATATATACTTCATCAACCAAAGATCCATCTAAGTTGATTTTATCTAAAGCTCCTTTAATAGCTGTTGCGCCTAAATCTGTAGCTGGAACGTTAGATAAACTTCCCAAAAAAGATCCCATTGCTGTACGAACAGCTGAAACGATTACGACTTCTTTCATTTAATTGTGATTTGTTGTTTTTATTATGATAACTTAATAATGCAAGATATAAAATTTATAGTAGTATTAATTTGATTTACTTTTTAAAGATTTTTTAAATTTGTTGTTGACTTAATACAGATAATTGATTTTTTTTGTTAAAATGATAATTATCTTAGAATAGAATATTTTTTGGATGATAAAATGATTAAAATGCTGAAGATAAAAATGATATTATTTGGTTTGATTTCGTGTTTTGCAATTGCAATCGGAAATGCGCAAACCTTTGATCAAAAATATTTTAAAACAATTTTAGATTCACTTACGTCAAATTCGTTTGCTGGTAGAGGTTATGTAGAAAATGGAATGACAAATGCTGGAATTTATTTACAAAACGAATTTCAAAAAAATGAATTGAAATCTTTTTCTAGTAATTATAATCAAATGTTTACTTTTCCGATTAATGTTATTAAAGATGCAAAACTGAAAATTAATGGAAAAGAATTGAAATATGGAATAGATTTTATTGTAAAACCAAGTTCTAAATCAATTTCGAAAACGAATTTACCTTTTTATATTTTTGACACAAAAGCCTATATCGAATCTTTTCAATCGAAAGATAAAACGAGAGATTTTATTGTGAAAGATGATGAATTGCAAAAAGGGAAACATATTATTTTGCCGCCTTTAGTGACTTCTGTGGATTCTATTCAGAAATATTACAAACAATGGGCGAATATTTATGAGAAAGATGAGAATCAAAATCGGGCGATTTTTAGATTTACTTCAGATAAATTAACATCAAGTCTTAGTCAGCGACAATCTTCGATTTCAGAATTTATTATTTCAGATAAATTTTATTCTAAAAATTTAAAAATAAACGATTATTCTATTGATTCAGAATTGAATAATTCATTCGAGGCAAATAATATAATTGGTTATATTGACGGAAAAAATAATGATAGCTTAATTGTGATTTCGGCTCATTATGATCATTTAGGGAAAGTTGGACAAACTATTTTTCCTGGAGCGAGTGATAATGCGAGCGGAACAGCGATGATGATGACACTGATGAAGTATTATTCGAAACATCAACCTAATTACAGAACGGTTTTTATGGCTTTTGCTGGTGAAGAAGCGGGAATTTTAGGTGCAGATTATTATGTCAATCATCCACTTTTTCCATTAAGTCAAATCAAATTTCTTGTAAACCTAGATATTATGGGAGCTGGAGATCAGGGAATTCAGGTTGTGAATGGTAAAGTTTTTAAAAATCAATTTGAAAAATTAGTTGAATTAAATCTAACAAATAAATATCTAAAAGAAGTTAAAACTCGAGGAGAATCATGTAATTCTGATCATTGCCCGTTTTATCTAAAAGGAGTTCCGTCGTTTTTTATTTACACATTAGGAGGAAAAGGATTTTATCATGATCCCAATGATACAGCTGAAAGTTTGGATTTGAGTTACTCCGAAAAAGTATATAATTTGTTGAAAGATTTTATAAATAAGCTATAAAAAAATAATCCGTTCAAAGTGAACGGATTACTAACCAACCTAAACTACTATAAAAAACTCTAAAAAGTAAAAAGAGTGCGAGTAATTTCAAACTTCATAAATCAATTTCGTTATACTCGTTGCTACTCTTTGTCTTACTATCTATGAATAAATTATTTGACACTGCAAATGTCTAACTTTTATGTCTTATTTGGAGAAATTGTAAAAGATTTTATTTATAATAGATATAGAAAATATTTATATAAATCGTTTGTTGTCGGATATTAAACTTTATATTAACCCATTAAAAATAAACAATAATAGTTAAAATGTAATTACGTGAAAACGTACTTTAACACCTTTTTAACTATTTATTTACGAAAAGATGATGAAATGATAAGATTTGAAATCTTTTCAACTAAATTTGATTTTGAATCGTAAAGACTTCATAAATTTAAACAAATTTTAAACCAAAAACGCCAAAATGAGACTTTTTTTATTGGTTTTTTCCTTACATATTGTGTTATTTGTTGATGCGCAAAATGTTAACCCAAATCAAATTCGAGCTAAAATATACGATACTATTTCACAAGATATCCAAAAACAAAGTTTAGAATTTCCGAACAAAAAAATTGTGGTAGATCCTACAATTAATAAGTTTGAAGATTATAAAATGGACGAATTTGGACTGAAATTGGATTCGGTAAAATATGTACAAGACATTTCAATTTGTTCTAAGTTAACAACCTACAAATGTGTTTCGAAATTTGAGATTGATAATTATTCGATTACCAATGTTTACAAAGATGAAGCAGATGCGCTATATCCTGACTTTTATGGAATTTATGCACCAATTGATTCGTGGTACAATTTGATTTATTATGCGGCTGTCAATCACTTTGAAAAAGATAGAAAATTTCAATTTAACATCTTAATTCCAGTTCGAAATGTGCAAATGAAAAATAAAACGATGGAGGAAAAAATGTTCTTTTATAACGTTTTATTTGATGAGCAATTTATGATTCTAAAATTTGAAAAATTATTCTTAAAACATTAAAATTCAATCAGAAAAATTGTAAATTAGCAAGACTCAAATTTTTAATTGATGTTAAACGTTAGCGCTTACATAGACGAGCTTTTGCAATTATCAAAAGGTAATTTACGAATTTGCCGTATGAATTGGTGGCTTTTAAAGTATGAAGATGAATTTGAGAAAGCGATAGAAGAGACGTCTTGTAAAAAGTGGCAGAGATGGTTTTATAATGGCGAACACCCGTATCCGTGTGTTTGTCCAAAGCGCGAAAAATTATGTGTTTTTATTGACTTATATCGTGAATTGGATCGTTTGACACAAGTGCAACGTTTGGAGAATTTTTTTCAAGAATATTTTCAAAAATTTGAGTTGATTAAAGATTCAAAAGAATCTTTGAAAAATTGGATGAATGATATTCGTCCAACGATTTCTTCCATTTATCTATTATTGGATAAGAATGATAATCTAAAGATTAGATTTTATAATTCGGATCCAGTTTTGGAAGTGGATATCAATAAAAATGATTATAAATACACCTTGTTGTGTTTGGATATTTTTAACTACAACATGTACGTAAGAGGCATGTAAAAGAAAAGAGAGTTGATTTTGTCAACTCTCTTTTTTATGAAATAATAGATTAAATATGGCTTATTTAATTAAACCAATTTCTCTTAAACGCTGAGTCAAGAAATCTCCAGCTGTAATATCTTCAAATTGTTTTGGATTTTCTTCTGTAATACAATCATCTAAAACAGATAAGTCCATTTCAGAAACTGGGTGCATAAAGAATGGAATAGAAAAACGAGATGTTCCCCATAATTCTTTCTCTGGATTAACCACTTGGTGAATTGTCGATTTCAATCTGTTGTTTGTGTGACGAGATAACATATCACCAACATTAATTACCAATTCGTCGTCAGCAGCAATTGCATCAACCCAAGTTCCATCGTGACGTTGTACTTGTAATCCACGACCTTGCGCTCCCATTAACAATGTAATCAAGTTAATATCACCGTGAGCACCTGCGCGAACCGCATCTTTAGGCTCTTCCGTGATAGGAGGATAGTGAATTGCTCTCAAAATAGAGTTTCCGTTTTTTACTTTATCATCAAAGTAAAACTCGTCTAAACCTAAGAATAAAGCCAAAGCACGTAAAACGTAAACTCCTGTTTTTTCTAATTGTTTGTATGTTTCTTCACCATAAGTGTTAAAACCTGGAACTTCGTTTACATCAACATTTTCTGGATAGTTGTATTTAGCTTTATCTTCTTCAGATAAATACTGCCCAAAATGCCAAAATTCTTTCAAGTCACCAACAGTTCTACCTTTTGCATGTTCGTTTCCGAAAGCTGTATAACCGCGTTGACCACCAATTCCTTCTACTACATAACTTTGTTTTGTTTCTGTAGGTAAAGCGTAAAATTCGCGAACGCTTTTATATAAATTTTCAACTAATTCGTCAGATAAAAAATGTCCTTTCAAAGCAACGAATCCTATTTCTTCGTATGCTTGACCAATTTCGTTGACAAATTTTTGTTTTCTTGCAGGATCATCAGATAAAAAGTCTGCTAAATTAACCGATGGAATTCCGTTTTGTGACATTTATATATTGTTTTATAAAATTTCTTTTGCAAAGGTATAGAAAGATTTCTTTTGTGAATAATATTGTTAATAACTTTTTTTGATTGCTATTGGTTTGATTTAAAATTAAATCGTTTAAATGATTTTAATTGGATAAAACTTTTGTTATAAGTAAAATATGATTTTATATCTGAATTTTTTAAATTTTTATATTAATAAATATAATTTATTGAAATTAGATTATGAATAGCTATTAATAATAATAGTTTTAAATAATATGAATTAATTTTAACGATATGAAGAAATATTTATTTGTATTTTTTGTTTGTATTAGCATAATGTTGTTTTCGCAAGAACCTATAAAAACTCCTTTGATATATCTGAGTTGTAAAAAAGTTGAACAGAAGGGAAATGAAGAATTAAATAAATGCTTTAAACAAAATTTTAGAAAAGATTTTTATAAAATGGTAAGCATGGAATTAAGGTCGAGAAACTTAATTACGAATTACCTTCTTAAAGCTAAATTCAATTTTATTTTTGATGAAAATGGTATAATTTCTATTTCTGATTTTGAAGGAAGTGAGGACACGAAAGATATTGTAGAAAAGTCTTTATTTAGGTTAAATGAGAGAATTAAAGGAGGTAAATATAAAATTATTCCAGCAAAGAATAATGAAGGAGAATATATAGAAACCACTATAAAAATTCCATTTCAATATGCATTTGTGAGAAGTTAATTATTAATCTTCTTTCGAATCGTTATCAATCATTCTATATTTGCAAAAATATTTATGATGAAAGATCAATTTTTTCAATATATACAAGACTTACAAAATAAAATTATTGCCAAACTTGAAGAAGTTGATGGTAAAGCCAAATTTCTACGAGATAATTGGGAACGCGAAGAAGGCGGCGGAGGTCTTTCTTGTGTTTTAACAGACGGAGCTGTTTTTGAGAAAGCTGGCGTTAATATCTCGAAAGTTTATGGAGAATTACCAGAAACAATGCAAAAAGCGTTGAATGTTTCATCGGGTAAATTTTTTGCTTGCGGATTGAGTTTGGTTATTCATCCAACAAGTCCACATATTCCGACGACTCATGCGAATTGGAGGTATTTCGAAATGTATGACAAAGAAGGAAATATTGTCGATCAATGGTTTGGAGGAGGTCAAGATTTGACGCCATATTATTTGGATGAAAAAGATGTGATGCATTGGCATACGATCTGTAAAAAAAGTTGTGATGCGCATGATGCGGCTTTTTATTTGAAGTATAAAGAAGAATGTGATAAATATTTTTGGAATACGCATCGAGAAGAAGCGCGTGGAATAGGAGGTTTGTTCTTTGATTACTTGAAACCAACTTCAGAAAAAACAGTTGAACAATGGTATGATTTCGTAACAGAAGTAGGAAACTCATTTTTGGAGGCGTATATTCCGATTGTTGAAAAACATAAAAATGATGAATTTTCTGCTGAACAAAAGGAATGGCAAGAAATTAGACGAGGTCGTTATGTGGAATTTAATTTAATTCATGATAGAGGAACTTTGTTTGGTTTGAAAACTAATGGTCGAATTGAATCTATTTTGATGAGTTTGCCAAAACATGTGCAATGGCATTATAATCATCAGCCAGAAGAAGGTTCGGAAGAATATAAATTAGTCGATGTTTTGAAACATCCAAAAGATTGGATTTAATCTATAATATATAAAATGCCTGAACAATTGTTCAGGCATTTTTTTAATCTTCTCTCGATCCGTCATCAGCCATTCTGACCATTTTAGGTGTAAAAGTTGCCACAATATCTACCAAATCTTGTTGCGCAGCCATTACTTCGTGAATATCTTTGTACGCCATCGGCGCTTCATCTTTTCCGCCACCGATTAATGTAATTCCAAAATAATTCAAATAATCGTTTATCTTATTTTGAGACAATGATTTAATTGCTTGTGTTCGGCTCATTTGTCGACCAGCACCATGCGAAGCAGAATGAATCGAATTTTCTTCACCTTTTCCTCGAACCAAAAAACCTGGCGCAGTCATAGAACCTGGAATAATTCCCATTACATCTTTAGAAGCTGGCGTTGCACCTTTTCGATGAACAATTACTTCTTCGCCATTGTAAATTTCTTTCCAAGCAAAATTATGATGATTTTCTATTTTCGCTAAAACTTCTGCACTGATAGATTTTGCAATTTTTTGATGAATAATTTCGTGACAAGCCGAAGCATATTCGCCAGCCAAATTCATCGCAATCCAATATTCTTGACCTTCGGCTGAATCTAAATCCAAATAAGCTAAATTCTGCGCTTTGTATGGAAGTTTACAAATTTCTTTTGCAATTTTGGTATAATGTCCAGCGATTGTAGCGCCAAAACCTCTCGATCCAGAATGCGTTAATAACGCTAAATATGAACCTTTTTTGATGTTCAATTTTTCATCATCTTCCTTGAAATCAATCAAACCAAATTCTACAAAATGATTTCCTCCACCAGAAGAACCCAATTGCGACCATGCTTTATCTTTTAGATTCTGAATAAATGAATTTGTCTCAAATTTTGCATCATCCAAAATCTGATGTTCAGCTTTGTATTGACCATGAAAACCATGTCCTGCACCAAACTTTGTATTTTTTATCAAAGTTTCTTTTAACGAATCGTGATGTTCAAAATAATGAGAAGCAGGTAAATCATAAATCGATAAAGCCATTCTACAACCAATATCAACGCCGACGCCATAAGGAATAATCGCATTTTTTGTTGCTAAAACTCCGCCAATCGGTAATCCATAACCCTGATGTGCATCTGGCATAATTGCGCCAGCAACGGTAACAGGAAGTTTCATGGCGACTTTCATTTGTTCCAAAGCGCCGTCCTCAATTTTTTCTGCTCCATAAATTTTAAAATCGGTTGGATTTTCATTCAATTCAATCAAGTTTTCATCTTGTTGAGGTAAATGAATTCCATCGATAAAGCCTTTTGCAAGAGTTTTGAAAATTTTATCTTCTAAAAAATCTTGTGGCGAAGATAAAACTTGCGCATATTTATCAAGCATTTCGGCTTTTGTATAACCATTTCTTTTTTTGTTGATTTTTAAGGCAATTCCTAAAATTTCGTTTTCAGGATAACCCAAGGCAATTAAATCATTTCCATTGATTGGTTTATTTTGTTGTTCAGTTGTTTTCATATAATTTGGTTCTAAGGTTGATTAAAAATTTTTCTATTTTCGAAGAGTTTATTTTGGATGGAAGAAATTCTAGTTTAGATTTTTCTTCAATTTCTCGTTGTAAATTTTCAGCTTTTTCAATTACTTCTTCATAAGAAAAATCTCCTTTTTTTATCGCTAATAACTCGTCGCGATCTTCTGTTCGTTTTACATTTAGATTTCCTGTTTCCACTAATTCTTTCGCAACTTTTAATAGGCGAATCGTGTGCATCATATTTTTACTATCGTAATTTTTTTCGTGCGCAATATTTGTTGTGTAACGCTCTTCATTTCGCAATTTCATCCAATCCCAATATTCTTTGTATTGCTTGCAATAAGTGGAATATTCGTCTTTTTGAAAAATGAAATAGGCAATTGGTTTTTCATTTTTTGGAATTTCACTCAAGCGAATATCATCATTATTTTCATCTTTTACGATTCCTTTGTAATGCGATTTTTCGTTGTAATAAAGCGCAAATAAATCTTTTGAATGATTGATTTTACTTAATCCACAAAAGGTTTGTTTGTAAGAATTTGAACACATCCAATCAACAAAAGAAATGGTTTTGTTATCATCAATAATATAACAAAAATCAAGAACTGTTTTTCTAGTTTCATCTATTGGATTTAGAAATTTCTTGTTTAATCCTTTTGCTTTTTTGATTTGACTCAAGGCATATCCAACAAATGTTTTCTCAACCTCCGAAGTGATAAAATCTTTATAATTCAACTCATCTAGCATAGGCGATTTGTACAAAATAAATTCTTCTGTAGTCGCTAAAATTTCTAAACAACTCGGATTATTTTTTAATAATAATTCAATAAATCGTCCAATTTCATAATACACAATATCATTGGTTTCGTTGCTAATTTGTGTTTGATATTCGAAACCATAAAATTCATTTTTAGGTAAATAAAAAACGCCACGAATATCTGTATCCGAATTTTTTGTATTCAAATTATAGGCTCTACTTCCGCTTATACATTCAAATAGAATTAAATTTTGACTTTTTAGATCTTCTATTGTTAGTTTCATTTTGTTATGGTTTTAATGAAAAATGTATTGATTTTATTTTTATCAAATCCAATTTTAGGCAATTTTTCGGCTTCAATTTTTAATTCAGTTTTCAAATTAATTAACCAATTGAAGAGTTCATCATTCTTCGAGATTTTAAAACTTTCATCAACATTTGATTTGATTGCAAGATATTTATCTACTTTATTTTCGATTGTTTTATTTCCGATTAAATGTTTTAATTTTTCAAATTCCATTGGAGGAATTGTTTTATTTTCTACAATCCATTTCGCTGAAAGAACCGAACGTAACGCATAAAACAAACTTTTGAGTTTAATTTCGTTTTGATGTTCCATTTCAGCCATTCGCTTTGTTGTAATTCCTAAATAATGCATGGCAACTTTTTGAGAATTGAATTGTGAAGCAGCTAAATCGAACAATTCTTTTTCGAAAATTTCATCAGAAATATAATGAATTGGAGATTGTAAATATTCGTTGATACTCGAATTTGATTTCAATATTAAGCGCAAAACCTTTTGAATATCCCAACCTTTAAAATCCAGTTCATCTACAATTTCTAAATCAATAAAATCATCAATTGGATCAATTTTTAGATAATCTTCGACTTTTCGTTTGTAAATAAATCGAACATCGTAATCGCTGTCAGTAGAAGGAAAGCCCCAAGCGCGGCTCCCAGATTCTACAGCAAAAAGAATTTTGATGTTATATTTATCTTCTATTTCTTTTAATTTATTTATAATGATTGGTTTCATTTCGTAAACATTGTTTTTAGTTCATTTAATACATTCGATCCGCCAGAAATTGAGATTTCTCCCACTTTATCGGCGATTTTTTCGATGTATTCCATCTCTTTCAATTTCCATAACGTTTCGTTTTCTTCCATCAATTTCGCAGTGTTCAATAAACTTCTTGTTGAAGCAGTTTCCTCACGACGCGTAATCGAATTGGCTTGAGCTGTTTTTTCGGCAATCAAAACGCGGTTCATAATTTCTCTTATTTCTCCAGGAAGAATAATGTCTTTCATACCTGCGTCGATCAATTTTAGACCAATTTCTTGGAATTGAGCTTGATATTTTTGAATGATATAATTCGTTACCGAATTTTTATCCGACATCAAATCGTCAAAATTCATGTTTCCAATAAACTCTCTCAAACCTAATTGAATCGCTTGATAAATCATTTTTTCGAAATCTTTGTTCGATTGATAAGCATTTAACAAATCAATAATTTGATAATTTACCATAAAATTGATTCGCAATTGAGCTTTATCTTTTGTCAAAATTTCTTGTCCCGAAATTTCAATTGTTTGCGGACGCATATCAAAAGAAACCATCGAAATTTTTGTTTCGTTGTTGTAAAATTGGTATTCACCAGCTTTTAAAACTGAATCAAATTCATTGTCTTTAAACAAAATTCCTTCGAAATATGACGCAACAGAAATGATACGAATTGCACCAGCTTTTCTCAAAATATCAATTTCTCTTTTTGTTAAATTTTTAATTTCTTCAGTAGAATTCAAATCAAACTTTACAGCTTTTAATTGAGTCGAATTTTTCCAAATCATTACATTTTTATTATAAAATGAATTATAGATTTGATTGTTTTTGTAAATAATCAACACTTCGTTATGTAAAACTTCGATAAAATCTACCATCGATTTCAATGTTTCATTTTCTAAAAAGATTGTGTGGTATTTTTCATCAATTATTTCGTTGATGTTCAATTTTTCGATGTTTTTATTGAACAAAATCCAATAATTTCCTTTTGTGTAAACTTTTTCGATTTCGTTGTTTTTGATATAGATTCCAATTTCTTGGTTGTTAATTGCTAATTTTTTCATTTTATTATTTTTATAGGTTTTTACTATTTTATATTTCTCCTTTGTCGAAGAATCTTTAATTTTTTTTGTCAAGCTGAATTTATTTCAGCTTCTTATTCTCTATTTTAGTGATCCTGAAACGAGTTCAGGATGACCGTATTTCTAATTAAAAAAGCTAAATCATTTTCCTTTTTCAAAACGGAATTTGAAGTTTGAGCAGCTTGTTTTGATTTCTTGTTTTAATCATTTCTTTCAAATCATTTTGACTTGATTTTTAGTCTTAAACTTTTGAAATCAATCATCAACTAAAGTTTCAAATTCAGGTTTTAAACAAGTTTTTGTTCTTATTTCAAATTCATTTCTATGAAATAAATTCTCTATTCGAAAAGAAAACTTTTTAGCTTTTTTGTTTCCAATGGTGCCCTTTCGGGCGATAAAAAAACAGATTAAAAGTCTGATTTTAATGATTACTCTAACCAACTGAGTTATTTCAGTTTCCTGAAAGTAGGAATCGAACCTACGACCCATCATTAATGATTGCTATACCGCTCAGCTATTTCAACCTTGGTTGAAAATGGGATTCGAACCCATGTGCATCATTGGTATTTTAATTATTCAGAATAGAAGTGATGAAACATTTTCTACTACAATGCTATACTGAAACATTTGTCAAGGAACAATTAAAATCGTTTGGTTGTTAAACCTTTGACAAAGTTGGAGTAGAAGTGTGCGAATCAATTGCGCAATAAAATATTTTTTTCAAAATAATTTGTAAACGATGATGAACAGAGGGTTTTGTGTTGAAAATATTTTGAATAAAAGTTGAAATAAAAATTTCTACGCAAATAGATTGCGTACTTTGATTTGAAATTTGTAATATTGAACAAAGAAATCAACTATGGCAACCAATAAAATTGCATTAATACGTTATCAAACAATCGATAAATGTCTTCAAAATCATTTTAGAAAATGGACATTAGAAAATTTGATAGAAAAAGTTTCGGAAGCGTTGTATGAATACGAAGGAATAACTTCTGGTGTTTCGAAACGTACAATTCAGGGCGATATACAAGTGATGCGTAGTAATAAATTAGGTTATAATGCGCCAATTGTTGTTCGAGAAAAAAAGTTTTATGAATATGAAGATCATGATTATTCGATTCATAATTCGCCTGTTTCGTCTGCAGATTTAGATAAAATGAAAGAAGTGATTTCGGTGATGAAACAATTGAACGGTTTCAATTATTTTGATGATATGAACGAGATTATTACGCGTCTCGAAAATAATTTATCCAAGCAAACGCATCAACAACCAAATTATATTCAGTTCGAAGAGAATCCTTTGTTAAAAGGTTTAGAACATTTGAACCGGTTGTATCAAGCAATTGTGAAGAAACAACCTTTGCTGATTTCGTATCAATCTTTTACATCAAAAAGTAAAGAGCCAAAACAACAGGTTTATTATCCGTATTTGTTGAAAGAATATCGTAATCGTTGGTTTTTATTGGCAAAATCGAGAAAAGATAAAAATTTGTATACGTTGGCTTTGGATAGAATAGTTGAGTTTTATGAATTAGCAAATGAACCTTTTGTAGATGAACAAGAAATTAATTTTGATACGTATTACAACAACGCGATTGGTGTAACGAAAAGTGAGAAAGAAAGAGAGCAACGTGTTGTTTTTCGTGTGAATAAAAAATTGGCGCCTTATGTGGTGACAAAACCAATTCATGCGACGCAAAAAGTATTGGAAGTGACGGACGAAGGAACTTTATTTTCGATAGAAGTTATACATAATTTTGAGTTGGAACGAGAGCTTTTAGGTTTTGGAGAAGAAATAGAAATTCTTGCGCCAAGATTAGTGAAAAAAAGAATCAAAACACGATTAGAAAAAGCGTTAGAAAAATATAATAAATAAAATTTCTTTCATACATTTAATTCATTAAAAACTACCTTAAATGATATGGAATAAAAAAGTAATGACACTTTTGAGTGTCTTTTTATTAAGCTTTTCTACAAGTTTGTTTGCGCAGAAAACGAGTAATTCTGTGAAGAAATACATCTATTTAACTTTTGATGATGGACCTTTGAATGGAAGTGAAAATATTGATGAGGTTTTCAAAAATGAGAAGTTAAAAGTGACTGTTTTTCTTGTAGGAGAACATGTGGAGAAAAATAAAACAATGACGGATTATTTTAAATATTACGAAGATAACCCGTATATCGAAGAATGTAATCACAGTTGGACACATGCGAATGATCAGTACAAAAAGTTTTATAGTAACGAGCAAACGTCGGTTGCGGATATTTTGAAAAATCAATCGACCTTAAAATTACAAGATAAAATTGTTCGTTTACCCGGAAGAAACATGTGGAGATTGGATGGGAAATCGAAGAATGATGGAGCTTCAGGAGTGCAAACGGCTGATGGTTTAGCAAAGTTGGGTTATAAGGTTATTGGCTGGGATTTGGAATGGGCTCATCATGCAAAAGATGGAACGCCGGTGCAATCTGTTCAAGCGATTTATAAACAAATTGTTAATCAATTAGAATCGAATAAAACCTTTACAAAGAATAATATAGTTGTGTTGATTCATGATGAAATGTTTCAGAATAAATGGGAAGAGTCCGAATTGAAACAATTGGTTGATCTTCTTAGAAAACATTATAATTATATTTTTGAGCAAATAAAATTTTATCCTCAATAAACCTTTATAAAATACAAAAGCTGTCCAAATTGGACAGCTTTTTATATGTAATAATTTGTGTAAATTAGTCTCCCATCATTCCTCCAACTAAAGAATTGACAACCGCTAAAACAATACCAAATAATAATGCGTACCAGAATCCGTCAACATGGAAACTATCTCCCATAATTGCGCTTGCTAATAAGATAATAATTGCTGTAATCACAAAAGAAAATAATCCTAATGTTAAGATTGTTACAGGTAAACTAATAAAGTTTAAAACTGGTTTTACAATAGCGTTTAAAAGTCCAATAACAATTGCAACGATAATTGCAGAACCATACCCTTTTACAGATACTCCAGGTAAAATGTTAGCAAGTCCGAAAACAACTAATGCTGATACCAGAAGATTAATAATAAAGCCCATAATTTGTATTTTTTAGATTAATATTTCCAATTAAAATCAAAAGCTTTGCCAAATTGTTAAAAATTTTAATAAAAATAAAAAAAGCTCAGAAATTTCTGAGCTTTGATCTTATTGTATTGAGAAAATATTCTTTTTATAATTGTTCAAAAAGATATTTCATGTTCACTTCTTTGTCGATAATTTGAGCTAACTCATCAATATTAACACGTTTTTGTTCCATTGTATCACGGTAACGTAAAGTAACAGAATTGTCGTTTAACGAATCATGGTCAACAGTGATACAGAAAGGAGTTCCAATCGCATCCATACGACGATAGCGTTTCCCGATTGTATCTTTTTCTTCGTACATTACGTTGTAATCTAAACGTAATTTTTTCAAAATTTCTTTCGCTAATTCAGGTAAACCATCTTTTTTAACTAATGGTAAAACAGCCGCTTTAATTGGCGCTAATGCAGCTGGTAAAGACAATACTACACGTTCTGATCCATCTTCTAAAACTTCTTCTTTCAATGAATTTGAGAAAACTGCTAAGAACATACGATCCAAACCTACAGAAGTTTCTACCACGTAAGGTGTGTACGATTCGTTTGTTTCGTTATCGAAATATTGAATTTTTTTACCTGAATGTTGTTCGTGAGCTTTCAAATCGAAATCTGTACGAGAGTGAATTCCTTCTAATTCTTTGAATCCGAATGGGAATTTAAACTCAATATCAGCAGCAGCATTTGCATAGTGCGCTAACTTTTCGTGGTCGTGGAAACGGTAATTATCATTTCCTAAACCTAATGTTTGGTGCCAACGTAAACGTGTTTCTTTCCATTTTTCGTACCAATCTAACTCAGTTCCTGGTTTTACGAAAAATTGCATTTCCATTTGTTCAAACTCACGTTGACGGAAAATAAATTGACGTGCAACAATCTCATTACGGAAAGCTTTACCAATCTGAGCAATTCCGAAAGGTAATTTCATACGTCCAGATTTTTGTACGTTCAAGTAATTTAAGAAAATACCTTGAGCCGTTTCTGGGCGCAAATATAAATCCATTGCCTGATCAGCTGTTGCACCTAATTTTGTTCCGAACATCAAGTTGAATTGACGAACTTCTGTCCAGTTTTTAGAACCAGTTACAGGATCAGCAATTTCTAATTCTTCAATCAAAGCTTTTACATCATCTAAATCTTCGTTTTCCAAAGATTTTCCCATGCGCGCTAAAATTGTATTGATTTGATTTTGATATTCTACAACACGAGGATTTGTCGCAACAAATTGATCTTTATCAAAAGCATCTCCGAAACGTTTTGCAGCTTTTGCAACTTCTTTCTCGATTTTACCTTCAATTTTTGCACAATGATCTTCAATTAAAACATCGGCACGGTAACGTTTTTTAGAATCTTTGTTATCAATCAAAGGATCATTAAACGCATCAACATGGCCCGAAGCTTTCCAAGTAGTAGGGTGCATAAAAATAGCAGAATCAATGCCGACAATGTTTTCGTGCATTTGTACCATTGCTTTCCACCAATATTGTTTGATGTTATTTTTTAGCTCAGCTCCGTTTTGACCATAATCGTAAACGGCTGATAATCCATCATAAATCTCACTCGATTGAAAAATGAAACCATATTCTTTCGCATGAGAAACTACTTTCTTGAAAATATCTTCTGACATAATTAATTGTGTGTTCTTATTTAAAGTGCAATTTTAGTGATTTTTGATGACTATTGAGGTATATTTTGATAAAATCATAAAGCTTTAATCACTTGATAAAAAAATAAATTCAAATTGTTAGGCTAGTAAGAAAAATAATTATTCAACTAATTTATTAAAATCTTCTTGGTTTCCATTGAAAACATTCAAATCAACATAAGTATTTATCCCTTTTATGTGCGCTCTATTTGCAAATTGCCAAAAATCCCAATGTCTATTATCCTTAATAGTTGGTTTTTTATATATATCCCTAAACCATATCATATTTTCCTCAAATTGACCTATTAAATAATCATTATAAAATTCTTCAGTTACATAAAGAATAGGCTTTTTGTTGTAATGTGAATGAATAATATTTTCAAATATCTTGATTTCAGAAATCAATTCATTTTTCGATTTTACAAGTTTACAATTTCCACCATATTCCAAATCAATTACAGGGGGCAAATTATTTTGTTCAATAGGAACTGTTTCTATAAAATTATTAGCCTGCTCTTCACCTGTTTTGCAAAAAGTAAAAAAATGATATGCGCCAACAAAAAAACGATTTTTTTTAGCGTTTTTCCAATTATAATCGAAACGTTTATCTTTAAAATCTCCTCCTTCTGTAGCTTTTATATATACAAAATGAATTTTAGTTTTGTCTATTTTTTCCCATTCAATTAAATTTTGATGATTAGAAACATCAATTCCTTGTATAGGATATTTTTTAGATGATGGATAATTAAATCTCAAAATTCCTATATAAAATAAAATACCAATTAATAAGATTAATGTAAATGGTAAAAGTTTGATATATTTTTTTCTACTTGAATGCATGCCATTATAATAAAATATTTTATCTAAATTAATCATTTATATTTCAATCAAAAAAACATACTTTTAAATCATAAAAAAAAATGATAATCTTATGAAAAAGTTTATTCTTCCTGTTATATTATTAAGTTTTGTTACAAGTTGTAATTCTAATAATTCATCTAGTTCATCAACGGAAAATAAAGTTGAAAATGAAGTGAAAGATTCAGTTAAACCATCAGATGTTAATTATAATGTTGCGCTTGATTTTATGAATAATTATGTCGATTATATTATGGATACAATTGGTAAAATAAATCAAGATGAGTATATTAAACAAAACGAATTATTGACGCAAAGTTTTAAAGATCGATACAAATTTGTGCAAGATTCTGCTTATAAAGTTGAGCCAGAAGTTGGTTTGGATTTTGATCCGATTGTCGATGGGCAAGATTTTCCGGATAAAGGATTTAAAATAAAATCGATTGATAAGGCAACAGGTTTAGTGACTTTGCAAGGAATAGATTGGCAAGATTTTGAAGTCATTTTGAAAGTTGTTAACGAGAATAATAAATCGCTAGTAAATGGTTCTGGGATTATTAATATTCCGACGGACAAACAGGCAAAAAGATAAAGTGATGAAAACTGAAAATTCTATAATAAACTTGGAAAATGATATAAATTTTCAGTTTGTTTTGATTTGAATTTTTTGTTTATTTTTGTCCAACATGAAAATGCAACATTACATAAAGTATGTTTTGTCGGTGGTTTTGATTTTCTCAAATCTTAACTACGCATTTTCTATGCATTTTTGTCAAGGAGAAATGGAGCAAGTGAAGTTGAATCATTTGGATAATAATTCGTGCGAAATGGAAGTTTCTACTTCGTGCTGCCCTCCAAAAACAGAAAAAAAACATTGCGAATTACCAGAAAACAATAAATCTAAAAAAGACGATTGTTGCAAAGATATTTCATATTCGGATAAGTTTGTGGAAAAGCAAATTGTCAAAATTCAGAAACTTGTTCCAATTAGTTTTATAGCTTCTGAAATTCTTCAAATTAGAATTCCGATTCAAGATGAAGAGGTAAGTAATCAATCAAATTTTCTTGACTTTTATGTTGCGTCAAATGCGCCGCCAAATTATATACTCAATTCTCAATTAACATTTTACGAAGGATAATAACCGTTGTTTTTGATTAAATCAATCAGAAAACAATAAGCTATTATCTAAATATTAAAGTATTTGTTAAAAATTTAATCAACAAGTACACAATAATAAATAGGCATTGAGCCTTAAATCGTAAAAATGAAAAAAATATTCACTTCAGTATTTATACTAAGTGCTGCGTTATCTTACGCGCAATCTACATTAAAGGGAAAAATTACAGATCAAAATAAACAACCAATCGTTGGAGCAGAAGTGTTTTGGCAATCGTCAGATATTTCAGTTATTACAGATGAAAAAGGAAATTTTGAGATCGAAAATTATCAACCAACTTCAATTTTAGGTGTTTTTTATGACAATGAGACGACAACTTTTAAGGAATTAAAAGACGAATTTCAGAATATCACTATCAATGTAAGAGATCATTTTGGTGATACTTCGTTGAATGAAGTTGTGGTTCGTGATACAAGTAGTTCGCTTAAAAAATCGAAGTTTGCAACTAATATGACGACAATGACAGGAAAGGAATTGTTGAAAGCTGCATGTTGTAATTTAGCCGAATCTTTTGAAACAAATCCTTCTATTGATGTCAATTTTTCGGATGCTGTAACGGGAAATAAGCAAATTAAAATGTTGGGTTTAACCTCTCCTTATATTTTGATTGCAGAAGAAAATATACCAAATGTTCGTGGAGCTTCGCAAGCTTTTGGGCTTAGTTTTACGCCAGGAACTTGGGTAGAAAGTATTCAGGTGACGAAAGGTGCAGGAACGGTGATTAATGGTTACGAAAGTATTTCTGGGCAGATTAATACAGAATTAATCAAACCTTCAAATGATATTCCGTTGTTTGTAAATCTTTATGGTTCGACAGATTCGCGCTTCGAAGGAAATGTACATTTGAACAAAAAATTGAATGATAAATGGAGTACTTCTTTGTTTATGCATGGAAATGCACGTGTTTCGAAAAATGACATGAACGATGATGGATTTTTAGATAATCCGCTTGGACATCAAGTTAATGTGATGAATCGTTGGCAATATCAAAACTTAGAAAAAGGTTGGGTTGGATTTTTATCAGCACGTTATTTGAATGATACAAAACAAGCAGGACAAGTTGATTTTGATAAAGATCGTGATAAATTAACAACAAATTATTGGGGATCAGAAATCAATACAAATCGTGTAGATGTTTCATCAAAAATTGGGTATGTTTTTCCAGAAATGCCTTATCAAAGTATGGGATTACAAACGGCTTTTAGTTATCATAAACAAGATTCTTACTTCGGATTGAATCAATATGATATTGAGCAACAAAGTTTTTATTCCAACTATATTTTCAGTTCGATTATTAGCAATACAAAAAATAAATTCTCTACAGGAGCGAGTTTTACGTACGATAAATTCAAGGAATTTGTAGCGCTTCCAACTGATGCAAATTATGATCGAATTGATAATTCTGCAGGAGCATTTTTTGAATATACATTTGATAATATGAAGAATTTCAATATGATTGCTGGGCTTCGTGGAGATTATCATAACCGAATGGGATTTTTCTTAACACCTCGTTTGCATACACGTTATACGCCTGTAAAAGGAACAACGATAAAAGCGTCGGTTGGTCGTGGAAAACGAATCAATAATGTATTTGCAGAAAATCAGAATTTATTTGCATCTTCAAGACAATTTAATATTTTGGGCGATGGAAATGGAAAAATATATGGTTTAGATCCAGAAATTGCATGGAATTATGGATTTAGTGTAACACAGGAATTCAAATTATTTGGCAAAAATGCAGATGTAACTGCAGATTTTTATCGAACAGATTTTCAAAATCAAATTGTAACGGATATTGATTATTCGGCTCGTCAGGTGAGATTTTATAATTTAGAAGAAGATTCGTATGCAAATTCGTTCCAATTTGATTTTAATTATAATCCATTTACACATTTCAAAATTAGAGCATCATACAAATATTATGATATCGCAACGGATTATGAAAACGGAAAATTAGAGCGTCCATTGCAAGCGAAACATCGTTTCTTTACCAATATTGAATATGAAACACATGAAAAGAATGGTAAAAATTGGCGTTTTGATGCGACGTATAATTGGATTGGAAAACAGCGTTTACCAAATACATCGGATAATTTGCCAGAAAACCAATTGAATGATTATTCGAATCCATTTGGAACAATTAATTTCCAGATTACACGTGTTTTTTCAAAACGTTTTGAAATATATGTTGGAGGAGAAAATGTAACGAATTATCAACAACATCGCGTAATTTTAGGAGCCGATAATCCTTTTGGTTCAAATTTCGATAGTTCGATTGTTTATGCGCCAATTTTTGGACAAATGTATTACGCTGGATTAAGATTTAGTTTAAAATAAAATCATAAAAATAATAAAACAATGAAAAAATTATTAGCCTTTGCTTTGGTTGCGACTTTAGGAATTAGCGCGCAAGCACAAAATAAAAATGCAAAACACGATTTACATGTCAAAGGAAATTGTGGGCAATGTAAAGATCGTATAGAGAAAGCGGCTTATGGTGTAAAAGGCGTAAAATCTGCTGAATGGGATAGTAATACACAAAATTTACATATCATATTGAATGAGAAAAAGAATAAAGTTGATGATGTAGAAAACGCTGTAGTAGCGGTTGGACACGATACTGATAATAAACGTGCAGAAGAAAAAGTGTACGGAAGTTTACCTTCTTGTTGTTCGTATGACCGTGAAGGTTCAGCTGGGGAAGCTAACACACATAGTCACTAAAATAAAATTATTAAACAAAAAAGGGATTTCTAATTGAAATCCCTTTTTTGTTTATAAGATGTTAATATTTTAAAAATAAAAATTACATTTTTAACTTTTAGTTAACATTAACATTCTATCTTTGTTGTCTTTCCTTTTTTGGAAAGGAGCAAATAAATTAATTGAAGTGAAAATAGGTCAAATTGTAGAGATTCCAAAAAATTCTTCTATTTATAATAAAGAAAAACCATCTTTTCGATCAAAAGAAGAAGAACTTTCGTGGAAGGTAAGCCAAAGAAGTTATTCTTTGTTTGATGGTTTTATTGTAGGAGAACATACTGGAATAGATAAATTTGAAATAGGACAACGAAAAGGTTTAAATGTTAGCGGAAAAGAATTTCCGGTTTATGTGATTGGAATTGATAAACGCGAGAACAGAATTTTTGTAGGACAAGGAAAAAATCATCCAGGTCTTTTTACAGATGTATTCTCTTTTGAAGAACAAAATATAAGTTGGTTAGAAAAACCATTTTTAATAGATGAGATAGAAGTGAATGTTACTTCTATACATTTGAAAGAAGAAATAAATGCGAGATTTTATCAATTTGGAAAAATCTATTTTTTGGAGTTTGAAAAACAAATTCCTTTGATAATGAAAAATTACACATTAAGGCTTTCTTATGAAAACAAGGAAGTTATACTATTAAATAAATAATTGTTATAAAAATGAAATTGAAATTTACTTTTTTATCATTTGCTTTAGCATTATTCGCACAAGCTCAAAAAGCACCTGCGTATTACTCGAGCATTAATTTTAGCAAGACGAAGAATGAGTTGAAAAATGATTTTGCTAAATTAATTACAGATACACATAAACAAAATGTATCTTATTCAGAAGGTTTGAAAAATCTATTTCAAACAAGTGATGCCGATCCTCAAAATCCATCTAACTTATTGTTGATTTATGGATCTCAAAGTTCAGGTACACATCAAAGAAGTCGTGCTTTTTCAGGATCTTGGAATAGAGAGCATGTTTATGCAAAATCTAAAGGAACGCCAAATTTAGGAACTTCTGGACCTGGATCAGACGGACATCATTTACGTCCTGCTGATGTTACATTGAATAGTACTCGTGGAAGTTTGCTTTTTGATGATGGAGTAGGAGTAATGGCAATGAAAACGAGCCGTGGTGGTTGGTATCCAGGTGATGAATGGAAAGGAGATGTTGCGAGAATTTTAATGTATATGTATGTACGTTATGACAAACGAACTTTACCTCTTAATATTACTTTTGGACCAAGTACGTATTCGTCAGATTTCCCTGATATTCTTTTGAAGTGGAATGTAGAAGATCCTGTTTCACAATTTGAAATTCAAAGAAATAACGTTGTAGCGAATGTTCAAGGAAATAGAAATCCGTTTATTGATAATCCATATTTAGCAACTGTTATTTGGGGAGGTCCTAAAGCGCAAAACAATTGGCCAGAATCTTTTGGTGAAGGCGGAGGTTCTGAAGAGGATACTGAAAAACCTACTGCACCAACAAATTTAGCTTCAACAACGATTACATCTTCAAGTGTGTCGTTAACTTGGACGGCTTCTACAGATAATGTAGGTGTTAATAGATATGATATTTATGTAGATAACACTTATAATACAACTGTTTATAGTAATAACGGAACAGTTTCTGGATTAAATCCTTCAACAACTTATTCTTTTTATGTTGTTGCAAAAGATGCAGCTGGAAATAAATCGGATAATAGTACAGCAATTCAAGTAACAACAAAAGAATCTAATACAGGAGGAGGTTCAGGAGAAGGAACAAGCTGTGGAACAGAGGATTTTGAAAATATTCCATCTACAGGAAGTACGCCTCCAGCATCATCTTATACAGATAGAACTTGGTCGAATAGAGGAATTGTGTGGACTGCAACAAATGCAAGAACAGACAAGCAAATTTATATCGATGGAGATAGTAATAAAGCAATTTGTATTAGAAAAGGAAATTTAAAATCATCTACAATTTCTGGAGGAATAGGATCTTTATCAGTAAAAACATATCTTCCTTTTGCAGATTCTGATGGATTTTATACATTAAAAATTAATGGAGAAGTAAAAGGACAAATACCTTATTCTAAAACAGCTAAAACAACAAAAATTGATAATATTAATGTTGAAGGAGATGTTGTAATTGAGTTGATTGATGAAACTTCAAATAATCGTGTTTCTTTCGATAATTTATCATGGACTTGTTACGAAAAATTAGCAACAGATGAGGTTAAAAAACAAAATAATAAATTAGTTATTTATCCTAATCCAGTTAAAAATCATGAATTTGTTGTCAATGGAATTGAAAATAAAGAAACAATTCAAATTTTTACTATCAATGGACAATTGGTTCAAACGATTCAAAATGTAACAAATAATTCTAAAGTTAGATTAAATAAACTACCTAAAGGAGTTTATATCGTTAAAACGAAAAATCAATCTAATAAAATTATTGTTGATTAATAAGTATCAAAATTCTAGTCTTGAAAAATAGACATATATTTGCCATGATTAGAAATATACAAATTAAACAGTAGTAGCTAACAAGTTGCTACTGTTTTTTAGGTTTAATAATTGCCATCAGATTATTACGATAACATTTGTTGAGAAAGATTAATTATAAAAGCGATTAAAAAAGCTAAATCAACTCATTAATAATTAGAGTAAACACTCAGTAACGGACATTTATATATTGAACTGAATTAATAAATAGTTAATTTTTTAAATAAAAGATAATTGTAGAGGAAAAATACAATTGAAATATTAACCACTAATTATATATCACTAACCAATCTATACTATCTAATTGCTCTTCCGTGAATTTTAACATTTTAATATTATCAATTTGTTTTTTCATTATAGAATCTGTATTGTTCCAAAATTCTTCTCTTTTATTACAGGGAAGAAAATAAATATACAGAATTCCATTATATTTTTCATTATTAATTTTACTTCGGATAGAAGTCTTAACAATAGGAGATTTTATTTGTTCTGTAGCTAGTTTATCACTAGCTGGACCTAAATAATACATACTATCTTTTATATTAAAGATTACAGTCTCATAACATAAAGAAGAACTCGAATTGTTAAGAATCTTTAACTCATCATTTTTATAATGACATGAAGTTAAAACGATTATTGATAAATAAATTATTTTTTTCATATAAGTATATGTTTGTCATATTCGATGGTGTTTAATTCTACAATCAAAGATATCATATTTTTCAATTAAGTTGATACTATGCTTCGGCCAGTATAAAATCGGATTAGCTTATACAAATCATAATAAAAAATCCATCTCATTTGAGATGGATTTTTTTTGATATATATTTTTCAATTACTGAAACATATCTTTTACACGTTCAAAGAATGATTTTTCATTTTTCGAAGGTTCTGGTGAGAAATGATCATCGTCTCTCATTTTTTCAAAATACGCTTCTTGGTCTTTCGATAAATGAGTTGGTGTCCAAATGTTAACATGCACAAATAAATCACCTTTTCCGTAACCATTCAAATCTGGTAAACCTTGGCCTTTTAAACGTAATACTTTTCCTGATTGAGTTCCTTTGTCAACTTTAATTTTTACTTTTCCATTAACAGTCGGAATTTCTTTTGAAGCACCTAAAACAGCATCCGGAATAGAAACATACAAATCAAAATGTAAGTTGTTTCCATCACGTTTTAATGTGTCGTGTTCTTCTTCTTCAATCAAAACAAGTAAATCACCAGGAATACCATCAAAAGGCGCATCGTTACCTTTTCCGCGAACTTGCAATTGAATTCCTTCTCTTGCTCCAGCTGGAATTTTAAGGTCGATTGTTTCCTCAACTTTGATTAATCCTTGATTATTTGCTCCTGAAGGAATTTTATCTGCAACTTTTCCTACTCCTTGACATGTTCCACAAGTTGTAGCCGTTTGCATTTGTCCTAAAAATGTGTTGGTAACACGAACTTGTTGTCCAGAACCGCCACAAGATGGACATGTTTTAGATGTAACGCCATCTGCTTGTTTGAAACGTTTAACTTTTACTTTCTTTTCGCAACCGTTCACCATTTCTTCTAAGTTCAATTTTACGCGAATACGCAAATCAGAACCTTTCATTCGACGTGGACCACGAGATTGACCTCCAAATCCACCACCGAATCCTCCGCCTCCAAAGATATCGCCGAAATGAGAGAAAATATCCTCCATATTCATTCCGCCGCCACCGCCGAATCCTCCGCCAGCAGCTCCGCCCATTCCTGCATGTCCGAATTGGTCGTAACGTGCACGTTTGTTGTCGTCGCTTAAAACTTCGTAAGCTTCTGCAGCTTCTTTAAATTTATCTTCTGCCTCTTTGTCACCAGGATTTTTGTCAGGGTGATATTTGATGGCAAGTTTACGATAAGCTTTCTTGATATGCTCTGATGTTGCAGATTTTTCGACCTGCAATATTTCGTAATAATCTCTTTTTGATGACATTTTCTTAATCTAAATTATAATCCAACAACAACTTTCGCGTAGCGAACTACTACATCATTTAATAAATATCCTGTTTCTACCACGTCTACAATTTTACCTTTCAAATCCTCTGTTGGAGCAGGAATTTGAGTAATTGCTTCGTGTAAATCTGTGTTGAAATCGTCTCCAGGTTTTACTTCCATTTCTTTCAAACCTTTTGCACGTAACGTTTCTACTAATTTATTATTGATCAATTCAACTCCTTGAAGTAAGTTGTCGTCTCCAGATTTTTCAATTTGATTGATTGCGCGTCCAAAATCATCTAAAACAGGCAATAATGAAGTAATCACCTCTTTGTTTGCTGTCTTGAAAATATCCATGCGTTCGCGCGAAGTACGTTTTTTGAAGTTATCAAACTCTGCAAATAAACGTAAATATTGGTCTTTTTCTTTTGCTAATTGTTCCTTAACAATTTCTAATTCTGACTTTCCAGCAGTTTCTTCTTGTGGTTGTTCTACAGTGTTATCACTTTCTTGAACGTTTTCTTGAAGATTCTCGTTCTCTAATTCTTCGTGTATATTTTGGTCAGACATATTCTTATTAGTTTTTTTGTTTCTGATTGAATCAAATAGTTTGCCAATGCCCATTATGTGTCGTTTTGTCAGATTTTAAATAAAAAAGAAGCACTTCTGTCGCGAGAAGTGCTTCGGTAAATGTATAAAGTTTTTTTGATTTGAGGTTCGATAGATTATATTAATAGTTTAACAACTATCTTTTTTATGTTTCTAAGTGTCATTCTGAACTTGTTTCAGAAACACATCTTGTTAGCTTTACTGAGGATGCGAAGTTGAAATGAATTCAACTTGACATAGGGTTTTAAAAATTATATTAAAACTTAAAATTAATTTTTCCATTCAAGAAACGTCCTGTCAAATAATTTGGCATCGTATAAACTGCACTCGAATTTACATCACGAATCCATGAATTACTGATTTCATTTTTGATATCAAACACATTGAATACATCTACACCAATCGAAATTTCTTTGAAATTACTCCAAAATGTTCCTTTTGATGGTTTCAATTCTTTTTGATTAATCAATTCTTTCACAAAACCAATATCTACACGTTTGTAATCTGTCAGCGTTGTTTGATAATTATATGGATCTGCAAATTGTGGTGCTCCGTTTGGTAAACCAGAAGCATAAATTAAATTCACATTCACCTTGAAGGAAGGTAAAAACTCCATATAATCTTGGAAAAATGCCGATAATTTGAAACGTGGATCTGTCGGTAATGGAATATTTCCTTTATCATCAATATTTTGATAAGCACGCGCATATGAAGCCGAGAACCAAGAATCAATACCAGGAACAAACTGCCCAAATAAACGCATGTCAAGTCCATATGCGTAACCTTTCGAGTTGTTATCTGCTGTATAACGAATTCTCACATTGTCCACATAATACGGATTCAAATCATTTAAGATTTTGTAATAAACCTCAGTTGTTAATTTGAACGGACGATCCATCCATTTAAATTCGTAATCGTTTCCAAAAATAAAGTGTATAGATTGTTGCGATTTTACTTTATCATTTAACGAACCATCTAAACGACGAATCTCGCGATAGAAAGGAGGTTGATAATAAACACCTGTCGAAAAACGGAACAACATATCGCTTTCCCAATCTGGTTTGATCGCGATTTGAGCACGAGGCGAAACGGTTGTTTCTTCATTAAAATCCCAATAAGCCGCACGTACACCAGCATTGAACATCACTTTCGCATCATTCCACATAAATTTGCTCGTGTATTGCGCATAACCAGAAATACGATTAGTTTTTAAATTATTTTTAGAATTCACATAATAACTTAAATTCAGACCATTATTAGGATTTGGATTCACAACATATCCTGTCGAATCAATCGCTTGCCATTCACCCAATAAATCACGAATATCTTCTTGTTGAAATTTTGCACCCCACTCAATATCATTGTTTCCGTTGATTTTGTATTTTCCTTTGTGTTGAATTCCGGCAACTAATGCATCAAAATTATTTCGTGCATGATCGATTTGCGAACCAACATCATTCGTAGAAGTTGCAAAGCCTTTTTCGTCTACTTCGGAAATGAAATAAGAACCTTGAATATCAAAATATTCGCGCTCTTTCGAATGATAAGCAAAAACATCTAACCCTAAATCTACTTTAGAATTTGGTTGATACGTAAACGATAAACTTCCTGTTTCTGTCGCAAATTTATCATCTTCTTTTCCGTCATAAAAAACAGTTAGCAACAAGGGAGTATCCATTGTATTGATATAAGTTTCACGTTTTATAGGGAACATTTCGTAGCGCGAACGCGACATTGTTCCCAAAAATGCAACATTCCATTTATCATTTAATTTATAATTGATATTGGCTTGCACATCGTAATATTCAGGATTGAAATTGGTATCACCTTTTAAGGTATTTAATACTAAATTTCTGTTTTGATAACGCGCTCCAACAATTGCCGAAAGTTTTTTGTCTTTAGAACCTCCGCCTAATGTCAAGCTTCCGCCCATTAAACTAGCTTCTAATTGACCTTCAAATTTTGTTGGACGTTTGTAGGTAACATCTAAAACAGAAGACATTTTGTCGCCATATTTGGCTTCCCAACCACCAGCAGAAAAGTTGATAAATTGCGTCATCGCAGGATTTACAAAGCCTAAACCTTCTTGTTCACCAGAACGAATCAATTGAGGTTTGTAAACTTCGATTCCGTTAACGTAAATTAAATTTTCGTCATAATTTCCTCCGCGAACCATGTATTGCGAACTCAATTCTGTATTCGAATTTACGAAAGGTAATGTTTTTAATAAATCGGCAACTCCGCCAGTTAAACTTGGTCCTTGTTGCATTTGCGCAGCACTCAAAACGGTACTTTGCAAAGGTTTATTTTTATTGGATTGAAAAGAAATTGTTGCTTCACCTAATTCTATCGCATTGGTTTGATCAGGAACTAATTGAACAAAAATTTCTTTTTTGTTTTTATCTTTTAGCGTAAACGTTTGTGCAAACGAATGATAACCATTATTGTTAAAAGTTACGGTAACGGAAGAATTTGATGGAATATCAATTTTGAAATTACCATTTTGATCTGTAAAATAAGATTGATCGTTGACAATAATCTCAGCTTCACTAATTGGAATTCTATTTTCGTCGACAACTTTACCATTAATTTGCGCTGTTTGAGCAAATAAAATTCCACCCAAAAGAGATAAACTTATGGTACTAAGAAATCTTTTTGAATGTTGTAGAGTACGTTGCTGTGTTGTTTTTTTCATCTTTCACGTTTAATTCTAATTGATGGTCACCAACCGAAATCTGTTCTTTGTTCAAATTAATTGATAATCGTTTAATTTTTTGATCATATTCGGCTAAAACCCACTTACCATCGATATAAGCTTTATAGTCTTTTATCCCAGATTGTGCATCATCAATTGTAAATTTGATAATAGCATTAGCTTGAGTAAATTGACTATCTGATTTGATATTTAACGGAGTAATTGTCGGTTTAGTATTGTCAATTAAAATAGAAAAAACGCCAAAATCTTTTGGATTCGCAACAAGCTTCCCATTTTTGAGGTCTGTTGTTAAATAATCTTTTTTCCAAGCGCCTCTTTTTTGATATTCTCGCACAATAACAGCTTTGTCCAATTGTGCAGTAGGAATATCAGCAGTTGGCTCTATCGCTAACGTGTAAGTTTGATGAACTGGCATATAATAATCGCCAACCCAATGTTTACCATTCGAGAATTTATAAGCTAAATCAAAATCTTCATAGAAGATATTTTTAGGGAAAAATATTTCGATTCCATCAGATTTGAAATGATTTTCTTTGTTCCACAACATTGGATTTGTTTCAGGAAGTTTCGCAGAATCTACAAATGCTTTTCCATTAACAGTAAACGATTGCGAAGATAAATTGCCAGCATAATCAGAAACATCAATTTTTACTTTGTACGATTTTCCGTCTTCAAGCTCTAAAATTCCATTGTTTTTTAGGTTAGAATACATTCTGACAGGATTTCCATCTTTTACAAAACCTTGATACACCCAACTATTATTTTTCTGAATATCGGCATAATCGCAAACTGTATTTATAGCTCGCGCTTCATCAAACGAAAAACGATTAGAAGTAAACGTATAAATCGGGTCATCATTTACATAAATATTTATTTGATGAATACCATTGTTGTTTTCAACTCCATTCAGTTTGTCATATGCTTTTACACCAAAACCTATTGCGCCAGAAGCAGAAATTGTTCCGCCATTTGCTACAACAATTCTATTTGTTTTTTGATTCACATCACCATAAATTGGATAAGCGTACAAACCTAAAATAGATGGTTTTCGTGTGTCAGGTAAATCAAAACCAAAATAAAAAGGATTAATTGGTTCTTCCGTTTTGGTATCACGAATTTCGAAATGTAAATGTGGACCTCCAGAACCTCCAGAATTCCCTGAAAGCGCAATCAAATCACCTATTTTAACAGGAAGTTCGTTTGGTTTTGGATGTAATTCGATCTTAAACGTTTCATTCGCATATTGTTGTTTACGGACATATTCCTGCAATTCTGGCGTAAATTCTCTCAAATGCGCATAAACAGAAGTATATCCATTTGGATGATCGATATAAAGTGCATTTCCGTAACCAGTTGGCGAAATATTAATACGAGATATATAACCATCTCCAACCGCTTTTACTTTCAGACCTTCGCGTTGTTGAGTTTTGATATCAAGCCCAGCGTGGAAATGATTGGCACGTAATTCTCCAAAATTTCCAGCCAAATAATTGGTAATTTCTAAAGGATTTTGGAAGATATTTTTTGGATATGTTTCAGATTTTGGTTGTTCAGTTCGTTGTCCAAAAACAACAGAACTTAGTAATAAGTTTAGTAAAATTGGCTTAATCACTTTCATTTTTTCTTTTCAATAATTAACAAATCAGTTAAAAGTAAACTAATTCTTTTACAAACATCTTTAATCTTTTGAATTTCTGAAAATTATTTGAAGATAAATCTTTGTAAAATAAAATTAAATAATTGATTATAAGTATTTTGTATTTGTAAAATAATAAACAAGTAAAAGAAAAGGATTTTGGTGAATGATTGAAAAATGATGCAACTAATTTTAAATCAAACATTAAAAAACATCATTATGAGAAAAATTATTTTAGCACTTTTTATAGTTGCTTCTATCACAAGTTGTAAACAATACAAGAGTTCGGAAAGTAATGCAGAATTGGCTGCGGATGCGAAAGAAGAAGTTGCAGTTTCTAATGCCGCAAATCCAGAAGTAGAAGGGAAGACTTTCAAATCGAATGCGTTGATTGAAATGAAAGTAAAAGATGCGATGAAAGATGCGGTTCAAATTGAAGAAAATGCGATTGCACTGAATGGTTTTGTGTTGAATAGCGAAATGAATAATCAAATTTTAGATTCGGATAAAATTGAATTATCGGAAGAAAGTGTTAAGAAAATAGATAAAATTCAACGTTCTTATTTGATTGAATTAAAAGTTCCGTCAAATAAATTGCGCGAGCATGTCAAATTTGCAGTAGAGAAAGGAATTATTATCGATCATATTTTAATTAATAATGAAGAAATGACCTTCGAGAAATATGAGAATGAGTTGAAAAATGAAAACAATAAAGCAGTTAAAATTTCGCAACAAATCGAAAATAAAGTCAACAAAGCGTTGATAAATGATGCGACTTCTTATGCGACTATTGCGTATCAATTATCAGAAGAACCACGAGTTGTAACGAATATTTTACCACAAACCGATCTGAAAGCTTATAGAGAAATCAACTTAGGATATGAGTTAAAACAAAGTTGGAAAGATGGAATGTATTATTTCAAATCAATTTTGATTATTTTCTGTCAATTTCTGCCAACTATTCTTTCGGTATTGTTTTTGTTTTTTAGTATCAAGTATGTTGTGAAAGTAGTGAAGAATAGAGAAACGAAACAAAAAATATAAGTAAATCTCTATTTGTCAAATGAATAAGAAAAAACTGATAATATTTAGGTTTTTGTATTGATTAGAAGTAAAAAAATACTATTTTTGCAATAGAAGCTAGAATAATTGAAATTCTCAGGAGATGGAAAAAATGGTAAAATTTAATGAACTTGAAAACAAAGTTTTAAGTGTTTTAGGCCAACTTGGGAATTATAAAGATATATTGAAGGGCGCTGAAAACTCGATACAAGAATTGGAAAAATTGCAAAATGAAATCAATTCTCTAAAAGAAGAAAATGCCCGATTGAAAAATAAATTGAGAGATTCGCAAGCGAATAACTTAAATTTAAATGAGGAGGTAAAACGATTAAAAGTCGTTAATGCAATGAGCGGAAATCAGGAGTACAAACAAATGATGAAGCAAAGAATGAACAAATTAATAAAAGAAGTCGATACGTGCATCGCTCAAATTAAAACTAATAATTAATAAAAAGAATGTCAACTCAACGAATTGAGATAAAAATTGCTTCACGTCATTATCCAATGACGATTAATTCTGACGAGGAAGAAATGTTACTTTCTTGTGCAGAAGAAATAAATGGTATTTTGAAACAATTTGAACAAAAGTACGCTGTTTCTGACAAACAAGACGCGCTTGCAATGGTGACAATTCAGTTAGCTTTACGCGAAGCAAAGCTGAAAAAGCAAGTGAAAGATAACGAAGAAATGACTACAGAGCGCATTTCGAAGTTATTAGAATTGATTGATCAGTCAATTGCAAAATAAGAGAAGTTCTGACAGTTGTGAAACTGTCCACTAAACAATATTCCTACATTAGTTCTAGCTATTTTGGTTAACTCAACACTAGTTTTGTTACCGAGTGAACACCGTTCGGAAAGCGGGCCGCAACCTTTTAGGTTCATTTATTTGACAGCGGATACTTGATTGACGGACTAACTCAAATCCTGTTTACAGGAGTTAACTCAAAACATACTTTACTAATGTAGGTTTTTTTATATATAAACATTACATAATCTATGGACCCAATTATGACAATAATTATTGCAATTGTTACATTAATCATAGGTGCAGCGGTGGGATATTTCTTATCAAAAAAATCAGTTGATAAACAGAATCAAGAACTGATTGACGAAGCAACTCGCAAAGCACAAAATTTGATTAATGATGCTGAGAAAGATGGTGAAGCCATTAAAAAAGAGAAAATTTTTCAAGCCAAAGAGAAATTTTTAGAATTAAAATCTAAACACGAAGAAGTTGTTAATCAACGTGAAAGAAAAGTAGCTGATGCTGAGCTTAAAGTAAAAGAACGTGAAGAGAGAATCAAAACGGACTTAGCAGAAATTCAGAAACAAAAAGATCAGATTAAATCTGAGAAAGGAAATATACAAGCACGTACAGAAAAGCTTAATATTAAGCAAAAAGAAGTGGATACGATGCACAAAAAACAAGTAGAAATCCTTGAAAAAATTTCGAATTATTCTGCTGATGAAGCACGTGCCGAACTGATTGAAGTCTTAAAAGACGAAGCAAGAACTAAAGCACAAGCTCATATCCAAGAAATTATGGAAGAGGCTGAATTAGATGCGAAAAGCGAAGCGCGTAAAATTGTGATTTCTTCTATTCAACGTATTGGTACAGAGCAAGCTATTGAGAATGCGGTTTCTGTATTTAATATTGAGTCTGACGAAATTAAAGGACGTATCATTGGTCGTGAAGGACGTAACATTCGTGCAATTGAGGCTGCGACTGGAGTTGAGGTGATTGTTGATGATACGCCAGAAGCGATTATCCTTTCTTGTTTCGACCCTGTTCGTCGTGAAATTGCTCGTTTGTCTTTGCATCGCTTAGTAACGGACGGACGTATTCACCCAGCACGTATTGAGGAAGTTGTTGCGAAAACAACAAAACAAATCGAGGACGAAATTATCGAAGTTGGTAAGAAAACAATTTTAGATTTAGGAATTCATGGTTTACACAAAGATTTGGTTCGTATCGTTGGACGAATGAAATATCGTTCTTCTTATGGTCAAAACTTATTGCAACACTCTCGCGAGGTGGCAAACTTAGCAGGAACGTTGGCTGCGGAATTAGGATTGAATCCTAAGTTAGCGAAACGTGCAGGTTTATTACACGATATTGGTAAAGTTCCGGAGCAAGAATCTGAATTGCCTCACGCAATTTTGGGTATGCAATGGGCAGAAAAATATGGGGAACATCCAGATGTAATTAACGCGATTGGAGCTCACCACGACGAAATTGAGATGACTTCTTTAATTTCACCACTTGTACAAGTAGCCGATGCAATTTCTGGTGCTCGTCCAGGTGCTCGTCGTCAAGTTGTGGAATCGTATATGCAACGTTTAAAAGATTTAGAAGCTACGGCTCTTAACTTTGATGGTGTAGAAAAAGCATACGCGATTCAAGCTGGTCGTGAGTTGCGTGTGATTGTAGAAAGTGATAAAGTTGATGATACAAAAGCAGCTGAATTATCGTTCTTAATTTCAGATAAAATTCAAAACGAAATGACTTATCCAGGTCAAGTTCGTGTAACTGTAATTCGTGAAACGCGTGCAGTAAATATTGCAAGATAAAATTTAGAGCTTAATCATATTCTTTAGGCAAGTCTACAACAAGGCTTGCCTATTTTTTTGTGTTAAATTATAGAAAATTAATCCAAGTTATAGTTGTTATTTTGATAAAAATTATTAAATTATAACGAATAAAAATATGAAAATAATCGATTAATAATCAGGTAATTAACAACTTGTTGATAACCTTTTTAATTTTTAAGATTACAAAATTTTTAATTGTAAAATCTTATCTTAATTTTGAAAGAATCGATGAGTAATTGAAACGAAAATGTAACCCTATTGAGGTTCAAATTTCTAAATAAAATAAAAGAACCAACTTTAATTTATTTGGAAGAAAAAATCGTTTTTACCAAAGTTTATTAATCTAAAAAGTCCAAAAAACTATGTCTATTTTTGATAAAAGGGTAAATTATAAACCATTTGAATATCCTGAAATTTTAACCTTTACAGAAGCAATCCAAAAAGCATATTGGGTACATGGAGAAGTAGATTTTACTTCGGATATCCAAGATTATCATGCTAATTTAGATGATGCGAAACGCGAAATTCACAAACGTTCTATTTTATCAATTGCGCAAGTTGAGGTAACGGTAAAAGGATTTTGGGGAGATTTGTATCACTATTTTCCAAAACCAGAATTGAATGGATTAGGTGCTACTTTTGCAGAATGTGAGTTTAGACACAGTGAAGCATATTCGCGTATTTTGGAGGTAAATGGTTATTTGGATGAGTTTAATGTAGCCTTACAAAATCCAATTTTCAAAAGCTATAATACGTTTGTTGGCGAAATTATGCGCGACGAGAGCAAATCAATTGTAGAGAAATTATTGTTCTTTGCATTGGTGATCGAAGATAGTTCGTTGTTCTCGAAATTTGCAAATATTTTGGCATTTACACGTTTTGACGGTTTAATGAAAAATACAGCAAACATCATTGCTTGGACATCTACAGATGAGCAAATTCACGCAAATGCTGGGATTTATTTGATTAATAAAATTCGTGAAGAAGGTTTATTACCAGAAGAGTTAGATCAAAACTGGGTAGAAACTGCTGTTCGTGGTTATATCGATCAAGAAGAAATGATGTTGGATTGGATTTTCGAGAAAGGAGAATTTGGTTATTACTCAAAAGCAGATTTATTAAACTATATGAAATACCGTATTGATGAAGCGATTGCTAAAATTGGATATAAAAAAATATTTCATATTTCACAAGAACAATATAAACAGATGGCTTGGTTTGAGGAAGAAGTTTTTGCAAGTAGCTTGGACGATTTCTTCGCAAAAAGACCAGTAGATTATACTAAACACGACAAAAGTATTTCAGCAGACGATTTATTTTAAACCGCCGAAACTTTTCATCAAAAACACAACTATAAATAAAATTATTTAACAATATCACATCATTATAAATTCTAAAGCTATGGAGAATCCAATACCACACGACGACATTCAAAACATATTTTTTGACGGTGAAGCACCAAAATTATGGTGGAAAAACTCTGAATCTGAACAAATTTTGAATAGAGGTTATTTATTGAAAGGAGAAACAGTTGAAGGAGCTATAGATCGTATTACAGCTGCGGCTGCAAAGCGTTTATACAAACCAGAATTGCAAGAATCTTTCAAAGAAATGATAGAAAGAGGTTGGATGAGTTTATCATCTCCAATTTGGGCAAACATGGGAACAGAGCGTGGTTTACCAATTTCTTGTTTCAATGTTCATATTCCAGATAGTATCGAGGGAATTACGCATAAATTAGGAGAAGTTATCATGCAAACTAAAATCGGTGGTGGTACTTCTGGTTATTTTGGTGAATTGCGTGAGCGTGGAGCAGCAATTACAGATAACGGAAAGAGTAGTGGTGCTGTTTCGTTTATGGAATTGTTCAATTCGGCGATGAATGTGGTTTCTCAAGGTTCTACACGTCGTGGAGCTTTTGCTGCTTATTTAGATATTGACCATGATGATATCGAAGAATTTTTGAAAATTAAATCGATCGGAAGTTCAATTCAGAATTTATTTTATGGTGTTTGTGTGCCAGATTATTGGATGCAAGAAATGATTGATGGAGATGCGGATAAACGTCAAATTTGGGCGAAAGTTTTAGAGTCTCGTCAAGAAAAAGGATTACCATATTTATTCTTTACAGATAATGTAAATAAAAATAAACCACAGGTTTACAAAGATTTAGGAATGTCAATTAATGCTTCTAATCTTTGTTCAGAAATTATGTTGCCTTCATCTGCGGACGAATCATTTATTTGTTGTTTATCTTCTATGAATTTAGAATTATACGACGAATGGAAAGATACAGAAGCAGTACGTTTAGCAATTTTCTTCTTGGATGCAGTTTTACAAGAATTCATTGAAAAAACAGAAGGAAATCATTATTTAGAGTCTGCTAATCGTTTTGCAAAACGTCACCGTGCATTAGGTTTAGGTGTATTAGGATGGCACTCTTATTTACAACGCAACATGATTCCTTTCGAAGGAATGGAAGCGAAATTACGTACAACAGAAATTTTCAAGCATATTCAATCTAAAGCAGATAAAGCTTCGGAAGAATTAGCACGTATTTATGGCGAACCAGAAGTTTTAAAAGGTTACGGACGTCGTAACACAACAACTTGTGCAATTGCGCCAACTACATCTTCTTCTGCAATTTTAGGACAAACTTCTCCAGGAATTGAGCCGTTTGCTTCTAATTATTACAAAGCAGGTTTATCGAAAGGTAACTTTATGCGTAAGAATAAATATTTGACTAGATTATTACGTGAAAAAGGAATCGATAACGAGGATATTTGGCGCGAAATCATGTTGAATGGAGGATCTGTGCAACATTTAGAGCAATTGACAAAAGAGGAAAAAGATGTATTCAAAACATTCAAAGAAATTTCTCAATTAGAAATTGTTCAACAAGCAGCGATTCGTCAAAAATATGTAGATCAATCGCAATCATTAAACTTAAATATTCCACCAGATTTACCTGTGAAGGAAGTTAACCGTTTGATGATCGAAGCTTGGCAATTAGGAGTTAAAACATTGTACTATCAACGTTCACAATCAGTTTCTAAGGAATTAGTTGCAAACTTAGTTTCTTGTTCTTCTTGTGAGGCTTAATAGGAAATGATATATGTTATTACAAATCTAAAAATCCGCTCATTGAGCGGATTTTTAGATTTTATGAATTTTTAGATTTAATTATTATCGAACAAAAATTTACTGATTTAAAGTTGTTGAGAAGAACAGCTTTATTAATTAATATTATTGGATGCATTTTAGGTTTGAGTACATTCGTTTCTCAGCTTTTCAATGAAATTTTAATTTATTTATCTTTTGTTTATCCTATTTTTTGCATCATTTTAGTTAGATATTATCGAGGTTTGATCTCAATCGAGCCTGAAATTAGACCAAATCTTCCAACAATTTCTATAGGTTTTATGTGCTCTTGTTTTGGGTTAATCATTAGAACCGCTATAGATTTTAATGTTTTAGATTATAAAAATGTATGGATTCCTTCCATTGTTATCGCGTTATTAATTTTAACAATCTATTATTTAAATCAATTTAAAATATTGATTTGCAACAAGAAAATTTTCGTTTATAATGTTTTTATCATAATATTAATCGAAGTATTTTCTTTTTATTCTGTCATATTCATTAATTGTAAGTATGATAGATCGGCTCCTCAAATTTATGAAACTCAAATTTTGAAAAAAAAAGAATATAGAGTAAAAGGAGGAACAAACTATTATTTAATTATTGAAGATTGGAACAATACATTTATAGAAAAAGAGATTAAAGTAGATTATAGAAAATATTACTCAAGTTTTGAAGGAGAAAGGCTTAAAGTAGCAGAAAGACGAGGAAGATTTGATATAGCCTGGTCTTATTTTATAGAGTAATTAGTAAGCTATTTTTAATAAAGTTATTGATTCATCAATAAAAATAATACATTTTACTTTTGTTTCGCCATCCAGCTTGGCTTTCATATTTCACAAAGTATACTTTTACATCTGCTTGACTGGCTAAATCTACAAAATAGATGTTGAATTTTGCTTGACTTTCATATTTTGTGAAAAACCATTTTCCGTTGTTACTGTCTGCTTTGGAAGAAGAATTTAATTTGAAAACTTTCAAATCTGCTTGTGCTTCTGTCTTTACCACAAATACTTTTACATCAGCCTTACTTTTTAGATTTACACTAAAGACGGTTTGTGCATTTGTTTGTGCAGAAAAAAGTAGAAATGTTATTAAAAGACTTAGTGAAATTTTCATATAATTAAGTGTAAATCAAGTTAACTAAGATAAACTATTTCAGAACAAAAATTAAAAAGAATTACCATTAAATAGAAAATCGATTACATAAGTTTTCGTTATTTCTTAAAATCTAAAACGGATTATTAATCGTCAATCCAATCATCAAATGATCGGTATGCGATGTTTTCTGACTTTGAAGCATATAACCAGCTTCCAAACTAAAAGTTGGCGAAATAACGTATCCAAAGCTTAAACCAAGTCGATTTCTATCAAACGTTTTGTCTTTTACAGCTTGTAAAAAAATTTCGTCATACGCTTTCAAATACCAAGTATTTTCGATTAATTTTGCATTATTTAGCGGAACAGTTGCAGTCAATTGATAACGAAATCTAAATTGTGTATCATTTTCTAAAAAGCGTTCTTCAACACGAAATCGATGCGCAAAATTAAAACGTTGTAACGCATGTTTTGTATTAAATTGTTGATACAAACGATGTTCGTGACTATGAGCATAATCATCTGTAGCAGTAGGAGTTCTGTTTTGAATGTAGGCGTAACCAGCTAAAATTGTATTGTTATTTTCGGTTAAATTGTATCCTATTCCTCCTCGAATCAAAAGTTGTTGTAATTGATCTAAATCTTCGTACGAACGATATTGTATATCCGATTGAAAATTAAAATCTTTATTGATTTTTTGATTGATATTTAAGGTACTCCAAGTCCTAAAATTACTTTCTTGCGCCTGTACACCGAAGTTGGCTAAAACAATAAAACTGGCTAATATTTTCTTCATTCATTCAATTTTAACGAAAATAAAAAAAGACACGAAAACGATTCGTGTCTTTTGTCAGTATATTTAAAATTTATTTTGTTGCCTCTTTAACTTTTGGTAAAATATCTTTCCCAAAAATTTCGATAGATTTCATCATATCCAAATGATTTGGTGCTCCAACATCCATATGAGCAGAAAAGCGAGTTAAACCAAACATTTCTTGATATTTCAAAATACGATCAACCGCTAAAGAAGCGTCTCCAACAATCAAATGTCCATTCGTAGAACGTCCATAGTCAAACTGTGGTTTTGTATATTTTGGCCAACCTCTACTTGCTCCAATTCTATTCATTTGTGCACCATAAATTGGAAAATATTCTTCAGCAACTTTTTCGCTATCCTCTCCAAAAAAAGAGTGCATGTGAACGCCAATTTGCATCGTTTTAATATCATGACCATTTTCGATATAAACTTGTTTATAAATTTCGAACAGATAGTTAAAATCGGCTGGATTGCCTCCAATAATCGCAAAAATAATAGGTAAACCTAATGTTGCAGCACGTACAATTGATGATTTTGTTCCGCCAACAGCAATCCAAATAGGTAGTTTTTCTTGCACAGGTTTTGGATAAACACTTTGATTAATAATTGGCATTCTAAAATTTCCGCGCCAATTGATTACTTCGTTATTATTTAAATCTAAAAGTAAACGAAGTTTTTCATCAAAAAGAGCATCGTAATCGTTTAAATCATAACCGAAAAGAGGGAAAGATTCGATGAATGAACCGCGTCCAGCCATAATTTCAGCACGACCATTCGATAAATTGTCAACACTTGCAAAATCTTGATATAACTTTACAGGATCTGTAGAACTGATGACAGAAACGGCACTTCCCAACTTAATATTTTTTGTAACTGTAGACAAAGCAGCCAAAATAATTTCTGGAGATGAAACTGCATAATCAGGACGATGATGCTCTCCAATTCCAAAGAAATCTAATCCAATTTCGTCCATCAATTTTACTTCTTCTATAATCTCGCTCATACGTTGTTGAGGAGTTTGCGTATAACCAGTTTTAGAATCAATATGTAGATCGCCAAACATTCCTATTCCTAATTCCATACTATTTTAGATTTAGTCAAATTTACGTATAGAATTTTAGATTTAAATTGATGTAGGATAGTTAATAAAATATCAAATTTGTATATTTAATTAATGTATATATTCTGTTATGGAAGAATTTTTAGCAAAATCGGTTCAAAATGATTTGATTTTAATTTGTATATCGATTATAATTGGCGTTTTGATCGGTACGGAAAGAGAATATCGCAACAAATCTGCCGGATTAAGAACATTCATTTTAGTTAGTTTTGGATCTTGTTTGTTTACAATTCTTTCGATCCGAATTGGAGTAGGAAACCCAGATCGATTAGCAGCAAATATTATTACGGGAATTGGATTTTTAGGAGCCGGAGTAATTTTTAAGGACGATAATAAAGTTGCAGGAATTACGACCGCAACTACTATTTGGGCGACCGCGTCGTTGGGAATGTGTATTGGCGCGGGTTATGTCTATTTAGGTTTATTGGGAAGTGTTATCGTTTTGATTATTTTGGTTGGATTAACTTATCTTCAAAATTATATTGATGATTACCATAAAATTAAAAATTATACAATTCTCACAAAGTCGAAAGAGGAATATGAATATTGCCAAACATTATTTAAAAAATTTGATTTAAAATTTTCGGTTGCTAAGCAACATGCTACAGATGGAAATGTTTCTACAACTTGGTTGGTTAGAGGTAAAAGTAAACAACATAAAATGTTGATGAAACAATTATTAGATGATAAAATTATAAAAACCTATCAATTTTAATTAGAATGATAAACCTAACAGATGACAAAAATATTTGGTTAGATGAACCAGAAGACCACGATTTTCCTGCTGCGCAAGATTATTTGGAGTTAATTTTTAAGCCTGAAATAGCTGCTTCACTTGCTCAAAAATTATCGGAAGCCGAAACAATCATAAAAAAATCCAAAGATATTTTCAGAGCGAGTAAATTGAGTTTACTTCCTTTGGAGAATAGGCATGTTCAAGAGAATTTCAAAAAAATAAAAGCAAATAAAAAGCTTTCTCCAATTTTATTGGTGCGATCTGCAAACGAATTAATCATTGCAGATGGTTATCATCGCTTGTGTTGTAGTTATTATTTGACGGAAGATTTGGACGTTCCTTGTCGATTGATTTATGTCGAATAAAAAAGTGAAATCAAACCTTGATTTCACTTTTTTATCTAAATTCTATCCGTGTATTGCTTCTTTATTTCCGTAAGATTGAATCAAATTTCCTTCAAAATCCAACCATTCTTTCCAACGTTTGTCCACATCAACATCAGTGGAAAGTTTTCGAGCAAAATTTAAGAAAGTTGTGTAGTGATTTGCTTCCGAAACCATCAAATCATAGTAAAATTTTGCTAATTCTTCGTCATTAATATTTTGAGATAATGTTCTGAAACGTTCACAACTCCTGGCTTCAATCATCGCTGCAAATAACAAACGATCCACAAAAGCCATATTACGAGAACCATCTTTTTTACAAAATTTCATCAACTGACCAACGTAATCATCTTTGCGCTCGCGACCTAATTTGTATCCACGACGCTCGATAATTTCTACAACCATTTTGAAATGTTGCATTTCTTCGATGGCAATATCTGACATTTCTTGAATAAATTCGTCATGTTCAGAATTATACGCAATCATTGTAATCGCGTTTGTTGCCGCTTTTTGCTCACACCACGCATGATCTGTTAAAATTTCTTCTAAATTTCTTTCCGCAATATCAGCCCAACGTGGGTCTGTCAAAAGTTTTAATCCAAGCATTTTTCGAAAAATATTAAGTCCAAATTTACGAAATTATATTGTTTAAAGATTGAATGTGAAAAATCGTCTATTAAATGATTTTCTTTTCAATCATTTCTAACATCACATCCGATGCATGTTTGAAAGTTGGTGCTTGTTCCGTTAAACTTGCTGCATTTTTTTTGTTCACTTTAAAAATCAAATCTTTTTCAGTTGTAAATAATAAAGCGTTTGTAAATGGATTTTTGATGTAAGAACTCAAAATTAAAAAAGTCTGGTCAACACTATGAAATTGCTCAACTTCTTCAGTTTTATAACGAAAAGTGAAGGCAAAATTGTACTCATTATTTTCTAAAAGATGTAAACGAACAAAAATATTTTTAAGATCAGTATCTCCAATAGTTTTGGCCATTGTCAATTTTGCAAAAGTTCCTTCTTTGATACTTGATTTTACTTGCTCGAAAAATTCTTCAAAAACAGTTTGATAAGACATTTTATATAATTTTAGCTGCAAATTTACATTAAAATAAGCCAATTGGGCGCATAATATTTAATCTTCCGATTAACAAACAGAAAGCGTAATTTTGTGGGATGAAAAAACTTTTAATCATCGGTCAAGTTTGGCCAGAACCAACTTCTTCTGCGGCAGGAACTCGAATGATTCAGTTAATTGATTGTTTCAAAAAAGCTGAGTTTGAGATAACTTTTGCGTGCGCTGCTTCAAAATCTGATTATAGTTTTGATTTGATTTCGAAAGGTGTAAAAGAAGTTGAAATTCAGTTAAATGATGAAAGTTTTGATGATTTTGTCAAAGAATTAAATCCCGAAATTGTTCTTTTTGATCGTTTTATGATTGAAGAACAATATGGTTGGCGCGTTTCGAAAGAATGTCCAAATGCGTTGAAAATTTTGGATACAGAAGATTTACATTTTCTACGAAATGCGCGACAAGAAGCAACCAAAAAAGGAATTGAATTTACAGAAGATATATTGTTTTCAGATTTAGCAAAACGAGAAATTGCTTCAATTTTACGTTGTGATTTATCATTGATAATTTCGAAAAAGGAAATAGAAATTCTACAAAATCAATTTAAAATTGATGAAAAAATCTTGTATTATTTGCCTTTTTTAGAAGAAGAAATTACAGAAGAAAAAATCTATTCTTGGAAAAATTTTGAAGAAAGAGAACATTTTATGTTTATCGGAAATTTTATTCATGAACCTAATTTTAATTGTGTTCAAACCTTAAAAAAAGAAATTTGGCCAATTTTGAGAAAGAAACTTCCAAAAGCTGAATTACATATTTATGGTGCTTATGCAACGCAAAAAGTTTTGCAATTAAATAATCCTTCCGAACGATTTTTTATCAAAAATAGAGCTGAAAATGCACAAGAAACGATGTCAAATTACAAAGTTTTGTTGGCGCCGATTAATTTTGGTGCTGGTGTAAAAGGAAAGTTTGTAGATGCGATTCAAACCGGAACGCCTTCGGTTACAACGACGATTGGAGCAGAAGCAATGAAAGGTAATTTTGATTGGAATGGCTTTGTAGAAGATGATTTTGAAGCGTTTGTAGAGAAAGCTGTTTTGCTTTACAATAATGAGAAAGAGTGGAAAATTGCTCAACAAAATGGAGTCAAAATTCTGAACGAAAATTACAATAAAACTAAATTTGAAACTGATTTTTTAGAGAAAATTAAATCGATTGAAGCAAATTTAATCCAACATCGAAATCTAAATTTTATTGGTCAAATTTTGCAACATCATCATCATCAAAGTACAAAATATATGTCACTTTGGATAGAACAAAAAAACAAAAACCTTCCGAAATAGGAAGGTTTTTTTATGATTTTTAAAGAGGTAAATCGATATTATTGATAATGTAATCTGTATATTCTTTTGAATTTTTTAAGAAATCGTCACTACCAAAATTGACTACTTGATAGATGAAATTTTTTGTCTTAAAAATATTGATTTGTAGATAAACATTAGACTCTAATTCTTCATTGTAATAACTAATTTGTTTTTGAAAAGTTTCTTTTCCTTTACTTGTTTTAAATTGTTTTGTATTTAAAGATTTAAACTTAGGATTACTAGAATAATTTGAAACCGTTATATCCATGTAAGAAGCTAAATCATCAGAAATATTACCTAGTTTTAATTCATCAATATTTTCAGTAATGATAAAACCATAAGCTGTACTGTCGTTATTTTCCCATTGTACTATAGAAAAATCATTTGTACCAATTGTTCGCTGATATCCAGCTGGTAAATTTACAGAGAAAGTTTCAGAGCCAATTATTGTTGACTGCGCATTTGTATTGTTCATAAGACATAACATTAGCGTAAAAGCCAATAAAATTTTCTTCATATAAAGTATTGTTTTTTTTAAAAAATTATAAGTTTTATTCTACTTTGAAGCTATTTACAATTTTGACAAAATCGCTTTTCATTATTTCTTGATTTTCGAAACTGCAATATTGTAAAATCTGATAGACAAATTCTTTCGTTTCGATTACAGTTTGTAGGAAATAAATATGTCCAGATTCGGGATCATTTGTTTCAAATTCGGTATAGGCATAATTGAATCCCTGTTCGTAAGCAACATAAGGTTTTTTGATGTAATTAAACCCTTTTTGTGTTTTATATGGCTCGATAGAATTTAGCGTATAATCAATCATATCCAAATTAGAATCTGCTAATTTTAATTCATCTTTGTGTTCAAAAATCACAAAACCATACGAATTTGGCTTTGGAGCAAGACTTTCAAACTGAATAGTTGCATAATCATTTAACCCAACTGTACGCTGAAAATCTTTCGGAATAGTTAACGCAAATGATTCAGCTCCATGTATTTTCTGTTGAGCAAAAGCGGTAATACATGTAAAAAGAGAGGCGATGAATAACAATTTTTTCATTGGATGAATTTAGATGACGAATATAAAAAAAGCCTTGATTATCCCAAGGCTATAACGTTATTATTTAAAATAAATTGTTTATTTCGTTGAACAAGAATTATTTCCTGATTGACAAGGAGAAGTTCCTTCTACAATTTTAACACCTTCAACTTCTTTTATTTTACCAAAACCTCCAGCAACGTCAATCAAATTTTCGTAACCACGAGCGCGTAAAATTGAAGTAAAAATCATCGAACGATATCCTCCTGCACAATGTACTAAATAGGTTTCCTCTGGATCGATTAATTTCATTGATTCATTGATAAAATCTAATGGAGCTGTAATTGCACCTTCTACGTGAGAAGTTTCGTATTCACCTGGTTTACGAACGTCCAAAACTTTTAATTCAGTTTCGTCAACTAACTCTACAAACTCTTCTGGAGAAACCGAAACAATTTCATCGAAATCTTTTTCAGCTTCAACCCAAGCTTGGAAACCATTGTTCAAAAATCCGATTACATTGTCGTATCCGACGCGAGCCAAACGTGTTACTGCTTCCTCTTCTTCACCAATTTCTGCAATTAACAAAATTGGTTGTTTGATATCTGTAATTAATGTACCAACCCATGGTGCAAAATTTCCTCTAATTCCGATATTGATAGAATTTGGAATAAATCCTGCTGCGAAAGTTTGCGGGTCGCGAACATCTAAAATTAAAGCATTTGTATCTTCCGCAACTTGAATAAATTCGTCAGGAGATAAAGCTTTATTCGCACGTTCTTTCACTACATCCAAAGATTCAACACCCAATTTATTCATCATCACATTTTCTGGAAAATAGAATGGAGGAGGCATTAATCCTGAAGTTAATTCAGTAATAAATTCCTCTTTTGTCATAGTAGGATTCAAAGCATAATTCACTTCTTTTTGATGTCCTAACGAATCAAAAGTTTCTTTACTCATGTTTTTTCCACAAGCAGAACCCGCTCCATGTGCAGGATATACGATAATATCATTAGCTAAAGGCATAATTTTGTTTCGTAAAGAATCAAATAAATAACCTGCTAATTTTTCTTGCGTTAAATCTGTATTTAATTTTTGAGCTAAATCTGGACGACCAACATCACCAATAAATAAAGTATCTCCTGTAAAAATTGCATAATCTTTACCGTTTTCATCTTTCAATAAATACGTTGTACTCTCCATTGTATGACCTGGCGTGTGTAAAGCTGTAATAGTTATATTTCCTAAAGAAAAAACTTCGCCATCAGTTGCGATGTGTGCATCAAAATTTGGTTCAGCAGTTGGACCATAAATAATTGTAGCACCAGTTTTTTGAGCTAAATCTACATGTCCAGAAACGAAGTCTGCATGAAAATGCGTTTCGAAAATGTATTTGATTTTTGCATTGTCTTTTGTCGCTTGATCGATATAAGATTGTGTTTCTCTCAACGGATCAATAATTGCAACTTCACCATTGCTTTCTATATAATAAGCACCTTGCGCAAGACATCCGGTGTAAATTTGTTCAATTTTCATAAGAATGATTTAGTGTGTAAAAATACAAATATTTAAATTTAGAATTTTCCTCTGATGGATGAATTCTGATACTTTTCTTCTATTTAAACTCAAATAAGATTGATAGTTAGCCTAAAATTTATGAATGAAATCATAGGTTATTTGGCAATCTTTTTTAGATTAATAAATAATTCAGTTTTTGCTCTTGGTGGAATAGAATTGTAACAATTTTCCATGACTTTGAAATCAAAATAATCGTTGAAATACGTCTGATATTCAGTTTTATCACCTCCAAAAGGCGGCGTGTCATTTCCGAATTCTCTGTTGAATAATACACCAACTAATTTTCCGTTTTCGGCTAGTAGTTCATTCATTTTGATGCTATAACTTTGACGTAATTTTGGATCTAACGCACAGAAAAAAGTTTGTTCTAAAATCAAATCAAACTCACCATCTAACTCAAAAAAATCTTGATGAAGAACTTTGATATTGGGATTATGTTTAAATTTTTCTTTAATTTTTTCGACTACAATTTCCGAAATGTCAATCAACGTAATATTTGTAAAACCTTGTTCCAAAAGGTATTCTGCTTCGTAAGCATTTCCGCAACCAGGAATCAAAATACGGATATTTTTATCTTCTAATTGATCGATATACTCTTTTAGCGGAGTAGAAGGAGCTTTTAAATCCCAACCAGTTTGATTTGTGGTGTATTTATCGTTCCAAAAATTTTCGTTCAGTTCCATACTTTAAATTATTGAATTATAAATTCTTCGATGAACATAAAAATTGCCATTAAAATAATAAAGATAGCAAATGTTCGCTTTAGAAATTGTACCGGTAAAAATTTGTTGATGTAGGTTCCGACAAGAATTCCAACCATAGAAATTCCAATGAAAACACTCAAGAAACTCCAGTCAATTTTGATGTGTAAAGCATCACCAATAAAAAATCCGATAAGTGAATTGATGGCAATAATTACCAATGAAGTTGCCGAAGCTCTTTTCATATCTAATTTTGCAACCATCATTAATGCCGGAACAATCAAAAAACCTCCGCCAGCACCAACCATTCCTGTTAATCCTCCGATTAAAAATCCTTGAATTAATAAAACAGGATTTAGCTTATCATTTTTCTGATCAATTTGCTCTTCTTTCTTGCCTTTTAGCATAGAAATAGCTGCGAAAACCATTAGAATAGCGAATAAACCAAACATTGCCATTCGACGTGTGACGATAAAATCGCCTATAGAAAATAAATTACTTGGTAGAGCAGGAATTAAAAATGCCCGAACCAATGTAATTCCAACAACAGCTGGTAATCCAAATTGAAAAACGACTTTCCAATCAACCATTTTTTGCGAAGCTTGCTTTATTCCTCCAATCAATCCTGTTGATCCAACGATGCATAATGAATAAGCAGTAGCAATTTTTTCGTCGAAATGAAAAATATACGCTAAAATAGGAACGGCTAAAATAGATCCACCACCACCAAGAACTCCCATAATTAGTCCGATGAAGAAGGCGCCTACAAAACCAAAAAACTCTATAAAATCCATTTTTTTTCTCTCGATTTTTACAAATCTATAGCAAATACAATAACAATTACTATAGGTATATTATGAAATATTGTTGTAAATTAATACAAATGCCTACTAAATCAATAGACGTGTATTATTTTACTTTTTTTAATTATTATGCAAATTTGGTGTAACATTTTCAAAAAAACTGCTACTAATGTTACATAAGCATAATAGATAAAAAACTTAAAAACTACTAAATGAAGAAAATTTTTATGTCTATCTTATTTGCAGGATCAGCGTTATTTGGTCAGCAAATAAAATTTGATGAGTATACTCTACCAAACGGATTGCATGTTATCCTTCATCAAGATAATTCTGCTCCAGTTATTACAACAGGTGTTATGTATCACGTAGGTTCGAAAGATGAGCAAGTTGGTAAAACAGGTTTTGCACACTTTTTTGAGCATTTATTATTCGAAGGAACAGAGAACATCAAAAGAGGGGAATGGTTCAAAATTGTTTCTTCTCACGGAGGTTCTAACAATGCGAATACAACAACAGATAGAACATATTATTACGAAACTTTTCCATCAAATAATTTAGAATTAGGATTATGGATGGAATCTGATCGTTTGCGTCAACCAATTATCAATCAAATTGGTGTCGATACACAAAAAGAAGTTGTAAAAGAAGAAAAACGTTCTCGTTTAGACAATCAACCTTATGGTAAATTTTCGTACGGAGAAGCAGTTAATCCTCACGTTTTCAAAAAACACCCTTACCGTTGGAGTGTAATTGGTTCTTTTGAGGATTTAAGTAATGCGAAATTAGATGATTTCAAACACTTTAGTCAAACTTTTTATGTGCCAAACAATGCTGTATTAGTTGTTGCGGGTGATTTTAATAAAGACGAAGCAAAGAAATTAATTGAGAAATATTTTGGTGTAATTCCAAGAGGAAAAGATGTTGTGAAAACGGTTGTAAAGGAAGATCCAATTACATCAGAAATTCGTGCAACAGAATATGATGCAAATATTCAGATTCCTTTATTGGCGATTAATTATCGTACGCCAGATAACAAATCAAAAGATGCTTATGCATTAGAAATGTTATCAAGCTATTTAACAGGTGGAAAATCATCAGTTTTATATAAAAAATATGTTGACGAGAAAAAAGAAGCATTACAAATTTTTGCTTTCAATCGTCAAATGGAAGATTACGGAATTTATTCAATCGGAATTTTACCACAAGGAGAAGTTTCTTTGGATAAATTAGAAGGAGATTTACAACAAGATATAGAAAAAGTTCAAACAAATTTGATTTCTGAAGAGGATTACCAAAAAATCTTAAATGGAATTGAAAATAGTTTTGTGGCTTCAAAATCGGGTGTTCAAAACATTGCACATGCTTTAGCGGATGCTTATATGTTGGGCGGAGATACAAATAAAATCAACGAAGAATTGAAAATTTATCAATCTGTAACAAGAGAGGATATTCGTAATGTTGCTAAAAAGTATCTAAACAAAAACCAACGTGTAATTATTCATTATTTACCAGAATCTAAAAAAGCTGCAAAATAAAAAACAACCGAATTATGAAAACAAAAATATTATCTCTTGCAATCGCTTTTATGGCAGTTAGCTTAAATGCACAAGTGGCGATTCCAATGCCAAAACCAGGTCCAGCACCAACGGTTAATTTAGGAAAATCGAACGAATTCAAATTAAAAAATGGTTTAACAGTTATCGTTGTTGAAAATCATAAATTACCACGAGTTTCTGCGACATTAACAATCGATAATCCTCCATTTGCATTAGGTGCAAAAAAAGGAGCAGAGTCTTTGTTAGGCGAAATGTTGGGAACAGGAACAAAAACAAAATCCAAAGATGATTTCAATAAGCGTATTGAGTTTTTAGGTGCTCGCGTTAATTTTTGGGAAGAAGGAGCTTCTGCAAGTTCTTTGACTAAATACTTTAACGAGATTTTTGGTTATATGGCTGATGGAGCTATGAATCCAAACTTTACCGAAAGTGAATTTGCTGATGTTAAAAAACGTTACATCGAAGGTTTAAAAGCTGACGAAAAATCTGTAGAAGCTGCAGCATCTCGCGTTTCGAATATATTAGTTTACGGAAAAAATAATCCTTTCTCAGAATTTGATACACCAGCCCAAATTGAGAAAATTACATTGCAAGATGTGAAGGATTACTACAATACCTACTACAAACCAAACAATGCTTATTTGATTGTTGTTGGAGATATTTCGACAAAAGATGTAAAAGCATTGGCGGAGAAAAACTTTGATTCTTGGCAAACAGGAAAATTAAATATTCCAGCATTTCCAAAAGTAGAAGAAGTTACAAAAACGGAATTAAATGCGATTAACATGCCGAATGCAGTGCAATCTGTGGTTTCGGTTTCGTATCCAGTTCAGTTGACAAAGAAAGATCCAGATTATTATGCAGCGTTAATTGCGTCATCTATTTTAGGAGGAGATTTCAATTCAAAATTGAATATGAATCTTCGTGAAGCGCATGGTTGGACATATGGAGCACGTGGAGGAGTTTCTGATTCTCGTTACGTTGGGCGTTTCAATACTAATGCAACTGTTCGTAATGAAGTAACTGATTCTGCAATTGTTGAGACGATGAAAGAAATCAAAGGAATGACGTTAAACAAAATTGATCAACAAACGTTGAATGATGTAAAAGCGAAATTCTTAGGAAACTTTATTTTGACTTTAGAAAGTCCTTCTACAGTTGCGAGTCAAGCTTTAACTAAAAAAACAAATCAATTATCAGATAGTTTTTATGCAGATTATATCAAAAATATTAATGCAGTAACAATTGATGATGTTTTACGAGTTTCGAAAAAATATTTCCGTCCAGATCAAGCAAAAATCAATGTAACAGGGAAATTAGAGCAAATTGCTCCAGCTTTAGAAAAATTAGGCTACCCAGTTAATTATTACGATTCTTTCGGAAATAAAATAGATAAACCAACTTCTGGTGCAAAAACTACAACAGTTACTGTCGCTCAAATTACAGATAATTATTTTAAAGCTATTGGTGGTGCGGACAAAGTGAAAGCTGTAAAATCGATTGCTCAAAAAGGAAAAATTGAGACAATGGGAATGAGTGGAGATTATGCCATAAAAAATGCGGCACCTAATAAAACTGCAACTGAATTCACGATTATGGGAATGACTATTAAACAAGTTTTTGATGGTCAAAAAGGTTATATGTCTCAAGCAGGTCAAAAAATGGATTTACCAGCAGATATGACAGCTCCTTTGTTTAAGACAAATTCATTATTTACACCTTTGTCAGAGGGTTATAAAACAGCTAAAGTAGAAGGAATCGTTTCTGAAAATGGAGTTGAGTATTATAAAGTTGTTGCTGCTGATATTGATCGTACTGATTTTTATGATGTAAAAACAGGTTTGTTAATGAAATCTGAGCAAAAAATGAAATCTCCACAAGGAGATATGATTGCAACGACAATTAACAAAGGATATAAAACGTTTGATGGAATATTAATGCCTTCTGAAATGATAACGGAAACAGGTCAGCAAACGATCAAAATTGTTATTGATACAACAGAAATTAATAAAAACGTTTCTGACACAGATTTTAAATAAACAATTCTTTTAAATATTTTTCAAATTAAAAAGGTAATCCGAGTTTTTGGATTGCCTTTTTTAGTTTTATAAAATATAAGCTTCTTCTAAGAATCTATTTAATATAGATTTCTCTAACGTCTAGGTTTTAAAAATTATATTTAATGATTATTAAAACCAAAATAAAAAAGCTCACCTTTCGATGAGCTTTTAACATTTATAATATTCAAAGAAATTAATCTTTTGATTTTACATGGTAAACTTTGTTTTGGAAATACCAAGCTGCAATAGATAAAACTAACATTGCGACTGCTGTTGCAGGAACCCAAAATGGAATTGGAATTGGATCTCCGGCTGCGTATGAATGTAATCCAGATAAGTAATAGTTAACGCCAAAATACGTCATAATTACTGTCCAAACAGCCCACATTGCAGCGATGTTAAAAGTTAATTTCCCTCTTAATCCTGGAACTAAACGCATGTGTAAAACAACTGCATAAACAATTACAGAAACGAAAGCCCAAGTTTCTTTTGGATCCCAAGACCAGTAACGTCCCCAAGATTCGTTTGCCCACATACCACCTAAGAATGTACCAACAGTAAGTAAGAAAATTCCAATTGTTAATGACATTTCAGAAACGTAAGTCATTTCTTTTAGTGAAATTTCAATCTTTTTATTTGGTTTAATCATCATGATAATTAATGAGAAAACTCCTAAAATAGCACTTAATCCAAAGAAACCATAAGATGAAACGATAATCGCAACGTGTACAATTAACCAATACGATTTTAGAACTGGTACTAATGGTGTAATTTGTGGATCTAACATAGAACCTCCGTGCGCAAATCCCATCATAATTACAGCAACCATAGCTCCTGTTGTTGGAATAAATGCGTTTCGGTTTTTGTATAATAACAATCCAGCTAAAACACTAATCCATGAAATAAATACAATGGCTTCGTAACCGTTAGACCAAGGTGCGTGTCCCGTTAAATACCAACGAACACCAAGTCCTGCGGCTTGTATGATAAAGACAATAAATATTAATCCCAAACAAACATTGATAATTCGATGCAGTGCTTTGCTTTCTGAAAATAACTGAATGAATGATAAAATCATTAAGACTCCACCAACCATACAATAAGCAATCATCACCCAAAAGAAAACGTTGTATTTATTGTATAACACCTCAATCTCAACTTTTGTTGGAGAAGGCACAACATTTTTACCCCATTTTTGTTGGTATTTATCGATATAATCTACTGCATTATCTGCAGGCGTCCAATTACCATTTTCTAATCCTTTCGAAACCATGTTAAAATAAACACTAATCATTCCAAGTGCCATTGTATCGATTTCTACAGGATTTTCTTGTGTTTGATAAATCCAAGAAGTCCAACGCTCTGAAGGATCATTCTGAACTGGAATTATTTTTAATTGATAACCTTTTGCAGTTTGATCTAAAATATTGAAACGCTCTGTAACTTTAATCACTTCCTCATCAAATTTAGAACGCTCTGAAGGTTTTCTTGAGAATGCTTCGTTATAGGCTTTGTCTAATTTGAAACGAGTCGTTTTTGGATCAATCAAATTCATTAAAGATGTGTAACCATCTTCGTTTGCGCTTGTAATCTTCTTTAAACGATCACCTCCTTTATCACCAACTTCAATCATTGGAGCATTTACCCAATAAGCAGGATCTAATTGCAAAGAAATAAACCATTTATTGGCAGATAATCCGTGAAATTTATCTTTTTTGTAAACTTTTCTAAGAATTTCTAAAGCTTGCGTATTAACAGGTTTTATACGTCCTTCGATATCTTGTGTAAGTAAATGACCAAATTTATCAGCGTGTTCGTCCGGAATTTTTACATTCTTTGCTAATTCATCTCCATCAGCCATTTTTGTAGAAAAACTACCAATGTGTTCTGATGAATGAACATTACCTTTTTCCGAATCAGTCTGAATTTTTTGATGTCCATTTTTTCCTCCATCAGTAGTACTAGGATTTTGAGCAAATGCTAATCCAGAAAGTAAAAATAGTGGAAGTAAGATATTTACTTTTTTGGTATGTAAACTTTTTAATAAAGAGTTTAATTGTGTAAAACGAGTTCCTTTCCAGAATAATGAAACAAACATTCCTCCAAATAATAAGAAGTATCCTAAATAGGTAATGTTAGTTCCCCACCAGTCTTGGTTAACTTGTAAAATAGTTCCGTCTTCTGTTGGGAAATAACTCGATTGGAAGAAACGGTAACCTTTATAATCCATTACATTGTTCATATAAATGTGATGTTTTGTTTCTTTTCCTTCGTCGATAACTGTAATGTTAGATTCGAAAGAAGAAGGATTTGTAGAACCAGGGTAACGATCTAAAATAAAGTCATCTAAACGAATACTAAATGGAACTTTTACTAATTTAGAACCGTAACCTAACGAAATATTCATTCCGTCAATTTGTACGTCAGCAGAATAATTTGTGACACCTTTTCCTCCAACAATTGTTACTGTATCGCGTTTATCACCAACAATAACTTCGGCTCTAATTGCACCAGGAAGATTTTTTTCTTCTGCTTTAAATTTAGAACCTTGTCGATATAAAACTTCACCTTTGAAAGCCGGATTTGGAACTACAAATTGCGCTCCGTTGATTGTATATAACGAACGTAATTTTAATGGAGCAGGGACATTAAACTCAACTTTTCCAGCACCTTCTTGCAATTTCTGCATGTCTGTAATTTGTCCAACTTGTTGTCCAGCCATTTGCACATATTCTCCTTCGAAAGGCGATTTGATAACCAAATTTTCTCCTTCTCCAGTAATTTGTACCGCACCATCTTGTGGTCTATTGTACGAAACTAAAGTTCCATTAACACTTTTGATTTCACCATTTCTGATGAAAACAGAATTACGTCCAGTTTGTCCAACTGTCACGATTTCTAAAACATTAATTCCTTCTTTTTTTCTTACAACTGTATCTAAAGCGTGAGGTACGTAATCAAAAGTTTTTAATTTAATGACTTTATCTTTGAACTGATATTCACCTTCAAAGTGTCTACGGAACAAAGAACTTGTACTATCTTTTCTGTCAAAATACGTCATGTTGTATTGATGATTATCGTATGCTAAACGTTGTGTACCATCATCAACCATCATCTTGAAATAAGATTTGTACGATGTAATTTCGTTACTTGTTCCTCCTTCTGGAATAGGCATTTCACCCTCGAAACTGATGTAACGAGTAATTCCTCCTCCAATAAAAATAAACAAAAATGCTAAGTGGAAAACCAATAAAGGCAATTTTTCCTTTGACCATAATCGGTATCGTTTGATATTCATTAAGAACAAAACGATCAACCAAATCATTAATACCTCAAACCACTTTGCCTCGTAAATAACAGCTTTTGCAGTAGCCGTATCGTAGTCATTTTCAATGAAAGTGGCATAACCCATGGCGATTGCGTAGATGAATAGCAAGACCGTCATGGTTCTGGTAGAAAATAGATATTTTTCTAATTTACTCATTACTTATAATTGATTTACAAAAATAGGTGAGTTTATCAGATAAAGCATTAAAACTTAAATGATTTTTATTAGAATCAATGAGTTAATAGAATGTTAAATATATTGCACCGAAATTGATTTTAAATATGTGAAAAACATACTATTAATCAGAAATGTTTATAAAAAAGTATTTTCTTCAAAAATAATTTGTTAAGAAAATATTTAGAAATATCAAAAACATATCTTAAAAGGAATAACTTTTGTTAAAGCACAATAACCAATTATAATGATATGAAAAAATTAACTCAAATTTTATGTGCTGGAGCTTTCATTTTTGCTTTAGCAAGTTGTCATAACAGCAAGGCTGTTGCATACCAAAAAGATAATGGTACAGGCGGTTATACCGAAGAAAAGGTAAACAATGATACGTATATTGTTAGTTTTGATGGAAACGAATACAATAAAAAAGACAAAACGTTTGACTATGCTTTGTTGAGAGCAGCAGAAATTGGTCAGCGTAATAATTTTGATTATTTTGCAATTTTAAGTACGGTGAACGATAAAGTCTTGGAAAAAAGTAACAGCTATACAAAGTTAGATAATAATGATACGTGGCTGAAAGTACAATATTTCAAAAACAGTAAACCAATAAAATTTCAAACGGTTTATGAACCAGCTGTTGTAATAAAAGATTTGCATAAAAAATATAAAATTAAATAAGGATACAAACCACTCATTTGAGTGGTTTTTTTTTTGAATAAATTAACATTTTCGATGACACAATGTGGCGTTTTAACTTCTCAACTTTGTATTATGTTCGCATTGATAGATTGTAATAATTTTTACGCCAGTTGCCATCGTGTTTTTCAACCGAAGCTTCTTCATCAGCCAATTGTAGTATTGTCTAATAATGATGGTTGTGTAATTTCGCGTTCTGCCGAAGCGAAGTTAGCTGGAATTCCAATGGGTGCGCCTGCGCATCAATTTCAACGTATTTTTGAACAGAAAAAAATCAAAGTTTTTTCGTCAAATTATCAATTATATGCGGATATGAGCAATCGTGTAATGTCGATTTTATCGTTGTATTCGCCCGATCAAGAAATTTATTCGATAGACGAATGTTTCTTAAAATTGAATGGATTTGATCGTTTTGATTTGAAAAATTACGGATTAGAAATCAAATCTAAAATTTATCAGTTTACAAAATTGCCAGTTTGTGTTGGAATTGCACCAACTAAATCCTTGGCGAAATTAGCGAATCATATTGCGAAAAAATTTCCAGAAGTTCATCAAGGAGTTTATGTTATTCAGACTCAAGAACAAATCCATAAAGCGTTAAAATGGTTAAATATCGAAGATGTTTGGGGAGTTGGTAGACGAATGTCACGACGTTTGAGAATGATTGGTGTCAATAAAGCGTTGGACTTTGTACAATTAAAAGATGATTTTCTTCGGAAAGAATTTTCGATAGTAGGTTTGCGTTTGAAAAAAGATTTGTTAGGTGAAGCGGTGTTAGATTTAGAAGCGATTTCGGCAAAGAAAAGTATTGCAACGACGCGTAGTTTTGAAGAATATACCAACGATTTTGAATATGTAAAAGAGCGTGTTGCTACTTTTGCGGTTTCGTGTGCAGAGAAACTTCGGAAACAGAATTCGTCTTGCAATTTGGTTACAGTTTTTATTCAGACCAATAATTTTGATAGAAATAAACCGCAATATTACCGTACAATTTCGGTCCATTTACCTTACGAATCGAATTCAAGTATTACGTTGTCCAAATTTGCAATTAAAGCGTTTGAGCAAATTTATAAAGATGGTTATGAGTACAAAAAGGCTGGAGTAGTGGTATCTGGAATTGTTTCGTCAGATCAAAAACAATTATCGCTTTTTGAAGAAGAAAATCCAAATCATCCAGATTTGATGAAAGTCATCGATTTGTTGAACAAAAAATTTGGTGCAGCAAAAATAAAATTAGCTTCGCAAGATTTGAATAAAACGTGGAAAATGCGTCAAAATAATTTATCACCTTGTTATACAACGAAGTGGAAAGATTTGTTGGTGGTGTATTAAATGATAGAAAAATGAATGGAGAGATAAAAATGTTAGACAAAGAACTCAATCTTTTTGTGATAAATACAGATGGTGAGAAAAAATATATTCCGAATTTTGGTCATGTAAATGCTGGATTTCCTTCACCTGCAGAAGATTTTGTAGATGATAAAATAAGTTTGGATGAACGTTATTTAACGCATCCCGAATCTATTTTTTTGATTGTCGTTGGTGGAGATTCGATGTATCCTGTTTATCAAAAAAATGATATTTTGGTGATTCGGACAGATCTTATTCCGTTGCATCATGATGATATTATTGTTTCCGTTAATAATGAAGATTATACGTTGAAACGTTTTGATAAAATAAACAATAAATTAATAGCAATAAATCCAAATTACAAAGATTGTGTACAAATACACGAAAATGATGAGGTGGTTATTTTAGGTGTTGTGGGTGTTTTGGTACGAGAAAAAACGAATAGAATTTAAACCTTTGTTGTAACTTTTTTATAAAACATGCATCTTAATAGTAAAGATATGATGTTATGAGAAAATTTATTTTATTGTGTTTTGCAGTGATGTTGGTACAATCTTGTGTGACAATTTCAACTGTTTCTAATGTGTCAACGAATGCGTCAAGATATTTGAGTATTGATGGAATTTATAAAACAGAAGGAACAACATATTCGGCAACAAAAGTGATTAGACGAAATAATAATCAAATCGTTTTGGACTTTACACAAATGCAAGGAGAAGTTTATTATTTCTTGAAAACAAATCAAGATATAGAACTTGAATTAGATTATGAAGTGAAACAAAAAAATGGTTTAATGGATTTCTCGATAGTAGATTATACAGGAAAAGAATTAACTCAAATAGGTAGTGCTTCGAAAGGAAAAATGAATAAAAAAGAATCTATTCATTTAGAATCTTATAAAAGTTATAGAATCAATTTTAAAGGAGATGAGTTTAAAGGAAAAGTATCTGTTCAGTTAAATAATAAATAAAAATAAATAAGGTCGANNTCGACCTTATTTATTTTTATTGAAATGCTCCAATTGTAGGAGTTGTTCCTCGTGGTTGTCCATTGTAATCTAACGGATATTGTTGTGCAAAAGTTACTTTTCCTTTCCCTTTTGCTGGCGATTCGTTTTTCACCGCTAATTTATTTGCAAAATATTCTGTATTTTCAAACATCGGATCCAACGTAATACTTGCCAAGAAATTTGGCGCAGTTGTGACATTTAACGTTGAAGTATCTACATTATGAATAATATTGGTATCAAATAAATAATTGAAAGCCGCACCATCTTTTTTATCCAATAAAATAGCATTCGGCGTATTATCATTATAAAAAATACAATTCCCGAAGGTTGCTTTTGTTAAAGCCGAAACATTTTTATCATTGTTTTCATTACTCAAGAAAAGTGAATAAGCTGGACCAGCACCTGTCGCAAAATGGTAATAATTGGCAAAAGTAGAATGATAAAATTCGTACGAACCTCCATATTCTATTGCTAAAGTTGCCAAATTACTATTATTCATCACTAAATTGTAACCTGTAATTGTAGCGTTTGTAGCTAAAATTCCATACGATTGATTATTGACAATTTTGGCGTTACTAATATCTAATTTCGAGTTATTTACGTGTAAACCAGTATCCGCACCAATAATTTTTGTATAATTGATTTTCGATGTACTATTTGGAGCTAATTCGATTTTGTTCCATTGATCAGGAATCGAATCGTATTTGTTGTCATGACGCGCCGAACGAAATTTTACTTCTTCATTCAAAGCTCCATTCACAGTAAGTTTTGCATTGTTTCCAATTGTTAAACTTGCTCCTTTTTTGAAATAAACTTTAGCTCCTTTATCAATTGTTAAATCACTTGTAACCGTTAAATTTCCATCAATTACTTGGGCTTCGTTCACATTCCAATTTGCAGAAGAAATTGTAGCATCTTTTGTATGAATTTTAGCTTTTTCTATCCAAGAAAGTAACTTAATTTTTTTAGAAGAATTAGTTGTTTCAAAATTAATTTCGTCATCGTAAAGTGGATTAAGAGGCGCTTCTTGTGCATTTACTTCAACAAAAATAAATAAACTATCTTTTTTGCGAATCGGTACATTTTCGAAACTTGTTCCTGCTTTTCCGTCTACATTTATATTGAAAAATGAATTATTTCCACGTGTCAAATATATTTTTGGAATTACGCGATCATCATTCTCAGGATTATAAATTTTAAGAAGATAAGTTTCAGATTTAGAAAAATTATATACGGTATCTACGGAAACGGTATCTTTGCTAAAACGCAATTCAGAACTAATAGGATCATAGTCAAAATCATCGCGACAAGATTGAAAACCAATCAAAGAAGCAATACCAAGTCCGGCGATTAATGTTTTTACGTTCATAAAGTTATGATTCATTATATAAGTTTAAACAGCAAATAATAGGTTTTATTGTAGATGGACAAAGATAAAAATTAGATTTTTATGAATAGATTCACCAAAAATATTTGTACGAATTACTAAAATGTTTATATTTGCACCACGAAAAATGTGTACAAGAAGTGCAGGTTTAATTTTAAGAAGCCCATTACACTCGAAATTAAATTTGCTTAACGTATTGTTTTAAATGTTTTTTCAATAAAATTGATTGTAACATTCTGTAAATAATATTATCTTTGCACTCCAATAAAGTTAACAAAGAAGATTAAAAAAATGAAAAAAGATATCCACCCAACAAATTACCGTTTGGTAGCATTCAAAGATATGTCTAACGAAGATGTATTCATCACAAAATCTTGTGCTGATACTAAAGATACATTAGTTGTTGACGGAGTAGAGTACCCATTAATCAAAATGGAGATTTCTTCTACATCTCACCCATTTTACACAGGTAAATCTAAATTGGTTGATACTGCAGGACGTATCGACAAATTCAGAAGCAAATACGCTAAAAAAGGATAAGAATAGGCAACTATTTGCAATCTTTAAAATATATCAAAAACCTACAAGAATTTCTTGTAGGTTTTTTTAGTTTAATCAGGTTTTAATTATAAATTTGTAACGTTATATTAACACAAAAAATAGTTAACTCACATGTCTTTATTCGACAATACACAGTTTGCTTTCGAATCGAAATCAGATAAAGATTTAAAGAAAGCGTATTACTTATACAAGTTAATCGGAAGCCCCGCATTGACAAGTTTTGGAACTAAGTTTTTTAATTTACCATTTGCGGTAGATATCCCATTTGTAAAACCTGTAATTCGTGAAACAATCTACAAACAATTTGTAGGAGGAGAAACGGCAGAACAAGGTGTGGTTGTCGCAAATGAATTATTTAAATATCACGTAAGTTCTATTTTAGATTATTCTATCGAAGGATTAACAGAAGAAAAACAATTTGACGAAGTTCGTGACGTTATGTTACACTTGGTTGATTTAGCAAAATCTAATCAATCAATTCCATTTGTAGTTTTTAAACCAACTGCATTTGGTCGAATCGAATTATTTGAAAAAGTAGGAAAGAAACAAACGTTAACTGCAGAAGAAGAAAAATCTTGGGCAAATATTCGTCAACGTTTCGAGGCTGTATGTCAAAAAGGATATGAGTTAGATGTTAATATCATGGTAGATGCAGAAGAAACTTGGATGCAAGGTTCTGCAGATGATTTGACTGACGAAATGATGGTGAAATATAACACAAAGCGTGCTTTAGTTTGGAATACGTTGCAAATGTATCGTCATGATCGTTTGGCTTATTTGAAAGAAATGTATGCAAAAGCAGAACGCGAAGGATATTTCTTAGGATTCAAAATTGTGCGTGGAGCATATATGGAGAAAGAACGTGCACGTGCGCAAGCTGAAGGTTATCCATCTCCAATTCAACCAAACAAAGAAGCTTCGGATAGAGATTATAACTTAGCGTTAGAATTTATTGCTTCTCATCATGAACGTTTTGGTTTATTCGCAGGTTCGCACAATGAAGAAAGTTGCGAATTGTTAATCAAATTGATGAACGAAAACGGAATCGAGAAAAATAATCCAAATTTTTGGTTTGGACAATTATTCGGAATGAGTGATAATATTTCATTCAACTTGGCGCATTTAGGATACAATATTGCTAAATATTTACCATATGGACCAATCAAAGAAGTAATGCCTTACTTGGTTCGTCGTGCGCAAGAAAATACATCTGTTGCAGGACAAACTGGACGAGAATTGATGTTGATCGAAAAAGAATTAGAGCGTCGTAAAAAATCGAAATAATCGTGTTTTTATATCAAGCAAAAATCCACTCAATTTGAGTGGATTTTTTAATTAATTATTATTTTTCTTGATTTTAATCTTGCCTTTATGTTCGTGATACATCATACAAGTTGCTTTATTTTCTAACTCTTTGCATGTTTTTTCAAAATCATAAATAACACTTACTATTTCACCTTCTTTTTTGTCCGAAAGCATTTCATTATTACAAACCAAATAATCCTCTTTATCATCAACACGAATGTAAGTTCCTGTACAATCTCTCACAATTGTTCCTGTAAATAATCGATCGTGTTTGATATTTGTACTACAAGAAGATAGGGCTAAAGTAAAGAGAGTAGTTAATGTGAAAAGTAGTTTCATATTTTGATAAATTAATAATCATAAATATAAAGTTTTTTATAGAGTAAATAAATAGAGCTTAACTATTTTAAAAACTTTTTTCATTAAAATTTAGAATAACCAACATCATCGAATCTTGTAAAGAAGTCACTTGATGAATAACTTTTGGCGGAAGAATATATTCGTCAAATTCTTTTAGATTGACAATCTCAATTTTTGAGTCAATTTCTATTTCACCTTTCAACATCAAAATTTTTGCATTTACAGGTAATTGATGATCGATTAATTTCAAACCTTTTTTCAGTCCAAAAGCAACAACACGCGTATCATCATTTCTGAAAATGATTTTTATAATTGGTTTTTCCGATTCCGAAATCTGATCTAAAATGGCATGTAACATAATGATAGTTTTTGAATTCTCTTAAAATTAGTATTAATTCTTCAAACTGTCTGAAAATGAAATATTAATAATTTGTGAAATTTTAAGCAATGGTAATCTTCATTCTTAACACAAAAAAATGTTTAACTTGCGTTTTTAATCCTATAAAATGACAATTAATTATTTTGCCGAAATTATTTTACCCCTTTCATTAAATGGAACATTTACGTATCATCTTTCTGAAATTGATTTACAGCAAATTAAAGTTGGTCAGCGTGTTTCCGTGCCTTTCGGAACGCAAAAATTATATACAGGAATTGTACATTCTATTCATCAAAATGCACCAGAGTTATACAAAACAAAGGCGATTCATGCTTTTTTGGATGACGTACCTTTGGTCACGCAAACACAAATTAATTTTTGGGAATGGATGGCAAATTATTATATGTGTTCGTTGGGTGATGTTTTCAGAAATGCTTTTCCTTCTGCGTTAAAATTAGAATTTCAAACTTTTGTTCGATTAATTAATCCAAATTATGAAACAATTGAAGAATTAAATGATTATGAATTTTTAGTTTTTGAAGCATTGAAATTAAGAGAAATAATTTCGGTTGAAGAAGCAGCTTTAATTGTGGATGAAAAATCAGCAATTCCAACACTTAAATTATTAATTGATAAAGGAATTATTCGATTAGATGAAAAACTTAACGAAAAATATACGCCAAAAATTGATAATTATGTCAGATTACATCCTGATTTAAAAGGAAATGAAACTGCTTTTATTGAGATTTTAAATCAATTAAATAAAGCGCCAAAACAGCGCGAAACTTTGTTGCAATTGATTACATTAGAGACGCAATTACAAGAAAAACCGCTAAAAGTGGCAGATTTTGTAAAACAAGGAGCGACAAATGCAGTACTTAAATCGTTAGCAGAAAAAGGAGCGGTCGAAATTTATCAACATCAAACTTCTCGTGTAGAAGAACAGGAGAAAGATGTAACTGAGATTTCAGAATTGACATTGAAACAAACTGCTGCTCTAAATCAAATTAAAGAAGATTTTAAAGATAAATCGACTGTTTTGTTGCATGGTGTAACATCAAGTGGAAAGACAGAAATTTATCTAAAATTGATGGAGCAAGTAATTGCGAAAGGAAATAAAGTGTTGTATTTATTGCCAGAAATTTCGGTCACAACGCAAATTGTTCATCGCATTAAAAAACATTTTGGAGAAAGAGTAGGAGTTTATCATTCGAAATTCAATCAAAATGAACGTGTCGAATTGTGGCAAAAAACCTTGAATGGTGATTTCGATATTATCATTGGTCCACGAACAGCGTTGTATTTGCCTTTTGATAATTTGGGAATGATTATCGTCGACGAAGAGCACGAATCGTCTTACAAGCAGATGGATATAAAACCATTTTTTCATGCACGCGATATGGCGATGTTGCTTGGAGGAATGATGAACGCAAAGGTTTTGTTAGGTTCGGCGACGCCTTCGGCTGAAAGTTATTATAATGCAAAAAATAAAAAATATGGTTATGTCGAATTAACGGAACGTTTTGGAAACATAAAATTGCCCGAAATTAATTTGGTTGACCTCAAAAAAGCGCAAAAGGAAAAAGAAATTACAGAAGATATTTCACATACACTTCGTGATGAAATTTTCAATCAATTGCATCAAAAAAAACAAGTCATTTTGTTTCAGAATCGGCGTGGATATGCACCGATTATGGAATGTAATACGTGTGGTCATACGCCCGAATGTCCAAATTGTGATGTCAGTTTAACATATCATAAATTCTCGAATCAACTAAAATGTCATTATTGTGGTTATGCGCAAGCGAAACCCTTGCGTTGTCCAAGTTGTGGTTCGCACGAATTGAATACAAAAGGTTTGGGAACGGAGCAGATAGAACAGCAAGTTCAAACGATTTTTCCTGATGCAAAAGTTCGAAGAATGGATGTAGATTCGATGCGCGGGAAATTTGCTTACGAAAAATTAATTGAAGATTTCGAGAATAAAGAAATTGATATTTTAATTGGAACGCAAATGATTACAAAAGGTTTTGATTTTGGAAATGTTAATTTTGTTGGTGTTATTCGAGCGGATTCTTTGTTGAATTTTCCAGATTTTAGAGCGCACGAAAAAGCATTTCAATTGTTAACGCAAGTTTCTGGTCGTGCAGGTCGTAGACAAGAGCAAGGAAAAGTATTGATTCAATCTTTTCAACCTGAACATCAGATTTTGCAAAATGTTACAACTTACAGTTATGCGCCAACGATGAAGGATATTTTGTATGAGCGCAAAGAATTTTTGTATCCGCCTTATTCTCGGTTAATCAAGTTGCGTTTCAAGCATAAAAATAAAGAACGTTTGGATAAAACAGCGGCTCAATTGGTTGTTTTGCTTAAACCAAGTTTTGATGCAAAATGTTTACTTGGTCCTGAAGCGCCTTCGATTGGACGAATCAATAATTTGTATATCACAGATGTGATGATTAAAATTCGACCAAATCAATCACCTCAAAAAGTAAAAGATTTAATTCAATCAAAAATAGATCAACTGCATACAATTGCGGCTTTTCGCTCTGTACGAATTGATGTAGATGTAGATCCAGTTTAAAATAAAAACCTCCCAAAAGTTAACTTTTGGAAGGTTTTTTTGTTAAGATTCTAGGCTTCTTAAATATTGTTGTTGCAAAGATCGACGTCTACCTTTCATAAATAAGAATAGATTTAGCATTAACATTATTCCTAAATAAATGGCGAATCCTCCAATTTTTGTGCTTAATCTTACAATTAAATCTTCGGTTGTTGCGATAGAAGTCATGTAAACAATTAGCATGGCGAAACCAATATTCAAAAGATAAAAACCAATTTTGAACAATGAATTTGTTGCGCTTGCAATATCTTCTTTTTGATGAAAAATATCGTACATAAATATTTTTCCATTTTTGAATAAAACGTTAGAAACTGCGATTGTCATTAATATTGCCACTGGTAAGTAAACCAAATATGCAATTAGATTGTAATTTGTCATAATTTGTTGTGTTTAAGTGTTTATTTTTTTGCTTTTTCTTGCGATATAAATAATCGATAAATTAATAAAATGTAATATTCCGAGAATTAATAATATAAATCCAATTTTGTAGGACAAGGACGAAAACATAATGGTAATGGAATCAACTCGCTCCCAATTTTGTAAACTTATTGCCGAAAATCCAAGATTGACCAAGTAATAACCAATCAATAAAAGATTATTAATAGATTGACAAACAGAATGATTGTCGATTAAATTTGTCAGGTATATAAAACCAATTTTATACACTTTCCAACCAACAAAAATGGTGATGTAGAAAGTAATAATTAGATAAATGATATACGAAATAATATTATGCATATTGAATTTTCAATAATTTTTGAAACTTATAATTCAAAAAAATACGAATTGATTATTTCATCAAATTCGTGATTTTTCCTACCAACCAATGTTCATCAGACTTTATGGCAAGGTCCATTATATTATTGATTTTTGTCGAAACAGAAGATAAATCTTGTAACAATTTTGCAAATTCTTTTGCATCATCAGATTGATCGTCAATGTTTTTTAATGATTCTAAAAAATCAATTACCGGCTCTATTTCACGCTTTCTGCGTTCTTTTGTAATTTGTTTGAACAAATACCAAACATCTTTATCGGCAACAAAATATTCTTTACGTTCTCCTTTTATCAATTCTTTTCTCACAATTCCCCAATCCATCAAAGCACGCAAATTCATGTTTGCATTTCCTCTCGAAATTTGCAGTTCTTCCATGATTTGATCAGTAGAAATTGGTTCGTTGTACGTTAATAATAATGCATGAACTTGTGCCATTGTGCGATTTATTCCCCAATTAACAGCGAAAGTTCCCCAAGTTTGAACAAATTTTTCTTTTGATTCTTCTAATTTCATTGCAATTATTATTTACACAAATATATATAAATTTCTAAACTTTCAAAAATTATTGAAAATTAATTTTAAAAAATATTTCATTAACAGATTCTTAGATAAATCTTAAACTTGCTTGTAACATTTTTCTGATAATTTCGACTTATCTGTTATCTTTATTGAAATTTACAACAATCTATGATATCTATTCGAGATTTAAATAAATCCTACATAATGGGAAAAAATAAACTTCACGTACTCAAAGGAATTAACCTTGAGATTGCGGAAGGTGAATTTGTTGCGATTATGGGATCTTCGGGTTCAGGGAAATCAACTTTATTGAATATCATTGGGATGTTGGACGAGCATGATACAGGTATTTATGAATTGGATGGCGTTAGAATCGAGAAATTAAACGAAACTAAAGCGGCTAATTATCGAAACAAATTTTTAGGATTTATTTTTCAATCGTATAATTTAATTGGTTTCAAAAATGTCTTAGAAAATGTTGCCTTGCCGTTGTATTATCAAAAAGTAAAACGTTCGGATCGAAATAAAATTGCGCTTAGTTATCTGGAGAGAGTAGGGTTGGAGCCTTGGGCTACTCATATGCCAAACGAACTTTCGGGTGGACAAAAACAGCGTGTTGCAATAGCGCGTGCTTTGGCTGCAAAACCAAAATTGTTATTGGCAGATGAGCCTACGGGAGCATTGGATACGAAGACGTCGCAAGAAGTAATGCACTTGATTCAAGAAATTAATGACGAAGGTAAAACTATTGTAATGGTGACGCACGAAGATGATATTGCAAATATGTGTAAACGTATTGTTCGTCTGAAGGATGGTGTAATAGTAAGTGACGAAAAAGTAGAACAAGTAAGAGTTTAATGATTTTCGGATTTCAAACTTCGTCAATCATAAATCAAAGAATCGTAAATATAAAATATGTTTGATACAGACCGTTGGAGCGAAATATGGTCGTCCATTGCAAGTAATAAATTGCGTACGGCATTGTCGGGTTTGACAATCGCTTTAGCGCTTTTTGTGTTTATTACATTGTATGGATTGGGAAATGGTTTGCAGAACGGATTTCAACAAGAATTCTTTAAAGCAAATTCATTAAATATTACTGTTAACGGCGGAACGACAACTGAGCCTTACAATGGTTTCAAACAAGGACGTACCATAGAATTGGACGTAAAAGATTTTGATTTTATTAAACATTCTTTTCCAGATGAAATAAAATCGATTGTAAGTACAATTTCAAAAAGTGATACAATTCGAAATGAAGCTAATTCAGGAAGTTATTCGATTACTGGAGTTTATCCAGAATATGAATCAATGATTAATGAAAATGTAACGCTTGGTCGATTTATCAATAAAAAAGATATGGAAAATCAATCCAAATCAATTGTTATTGGACGATTGGTTGCGCAAGATTTTTTTCCAAATCAAATTGCTATTGGTAAGTATTTGCAATTAGGTTCAAGTATGTATCAAGTGGTTGGTGTTTTCGAAAGTAAAGATGGTGGCGATAATGCTGAGCGTGCTTTGTATGCGCCTTTTACAACATTTAGAACGATTTATGCGACGGATAAAGTTTCATCAATTATTGTAACGCCAAAAGATGGAATGGCTTTGGCTGATATATCTAAACTAGCAAATGCAATCGAATATAATATAAAAGGCCGACACAATGTTGCGCCTTCTGATTATGGTGGAATTTGGGTGCGAAATGCAGCCGATGCAATGGAAGATACCAATCAATTTTTCTTGATTTTGACAATTATTGTATTTGTAATTGGTGGAGGAAGTTTGATTGCAGGAATCGTAAGTATCGGAAATATTATGGTGTTTAGTGTAAAAGAGCGTACCAAAGAAATTGGTATTCGAAAAGCTTTGGGCGCAACACCAGCCAATGTTTTGGGATTGATTTTACAAGAAGCAATTATGATTACAATTATTTTCGGAGCAATAGGAATTGCTTTAGCGGCACTTGTTGTAGAAAATATTGGTGATAGTTTAGAAGAATATTTTATTTATAATCCAGGCGTAGAAACCAATTCGTTGGTCATGGCTTGTATTATTTTATTTGTTGCAGGAACAGTTTCTGGATTAATTCCAGCTTTGAATGCAGCACGTATTAAACCTATTGATGCTTTAAGAGACGAATAATGAACTTTATAAAATTTGTTTTTGATCCAGATGCTTGGAGCGAAGTCTATGCGGCGATTCGTAAAAATAAATTGCGCACTATTTTGACGATGATTGGTGTCGCATGGGGAATGTTTTTATTTGTCTTATTGTTAGGCGTAACACGTGGTTTGCAAAATGGTTTTGACCGAAATTTAGCAGATGCCGCAACCAATTCATTATTTGTTTGGGGAGGAACAACATCGATGCCGTATCAAGGATTTCAGAAAGGTCGCACAATTGAATTGAAAATGAGTGATGTTCGTCAAATTCAGGCTCGTTTTCCTCAAATTTCGTTGTTAGCACCTCGAAACTCTAAACCAAATTCTATATTAACTTACGGAACAAAATATAATTTTTACACGGTTAATGGAGATTATCCAGATCAAAACCGAATGTTTGGGAAAGATATTATTCAAGGTCGTTTTATCAATGAAGATGATATCAAAACTGAATCGAAAGTTTGTGTAATTGGAATTGAAGTAGCGGAACAATTTTTTGGTGATAAACCAAAACCTTTGGGAAAAGAAATCAGAATTAGCGATAGTTATTATACAATTGTCGGCGTTTACGACACACCTTCTTCACCTGTAGAGAGCAAAGATCAAGTGTTTATTCCGTTTACAACATTTCAAAAAATATACAATCAAGGGGAAACGATTCAATATTTAAGTTTGAGTTTGCCTAATAATTATGATATTGTTGCATTCGAAAAAGAATTAAAAACATATCTGAAACAGATTAAAAATATTTCGCCTGATGACGACCAAGGAATTGGAGGTTTTAATTTAGGTGAAATGCTTGGGAAGATTATGAAATTCGTAAAAGGAATGCAATTCCTAGCAATTGTTGTAGGAGGAATGACATTATTTTCTGGAGTTATTGCGATTGCAAGTATTTTATTGATTACGGTTTCAGAACGTACAAAAGAATTTGGAATTCGAAGAGCATTAGGTGCGATTCCTGCTCAAATTCGCGGGCAGATTTTGTTAGAATCAGTAGTTTTAACATTAATTGCAGGTTTAGGCGGAATTATTTTTGCAGCACTCTTGCTAATGGTTCTCAACGAAGTCATCATTCCATCAAATAAAAACATACCTTTATATAATGCATCAATCGATTTGTTTACACTTTTTACAGCTTTAGCGGTGATGGTGGTTATGGCAACTTTAGCGGGATTGATTCCTGCTCAACGAGCAATTCAAATCAAACCTATTGATGCATTGAGAGATGAATAACTAAAACTTAACAGATATAAAAGAATGAAAAAATTTCTAAAGATTTTGATGATTGTCGTTTTTATCGGTGCTGTAATCGGTGTGATTGCGTATTTCGGTAAAAAGAATAGCCAAGACAATGAAGTTTATGAAACGACAACACCTTTTATGGGAAATATCGAGGTGAAAGCTGTTGCAACTGGTGAAGTAAAACCGTTGGAAACAATTGAAATTAAGCCAAATATTTCAGGTGTTATAAAATCGATTAATGTTGCAGAAGGACAATATGTAGAGCGCGGTCAGTTGATTTGCGAACTGAAAGTTGTTCCTAATGTTCAATCGTTAAATGCAGCTCGTCAGTCTATTCAAGCGGCACAAATTACGGTCGATCAAGAACGTCGTAATTTTAATCGAACATCTACTTTATACAATCAAGGTGTTTTGCCTCGTGCAGATTATGATAATGCAAATGCAACATATAAATCAGCTCAACAACAATTAAAAGCTGCCGAAAACGATTACAAAGTTGCGCAAACAGGTATTGCTCCTGGTTTGGAAGCTTATGCAACAACGCGTATTACGGCAACAACTTCGGGAATGATTTTAGATATTCCTGTTGAGGTTGGGAATATGGTTCAGGAGATCAATAATTTCTCTACAGGAACGACGATCGCTACGATGGCTGACGTTAAGAAAATGATTTTCCAAGGAAAAGTTGATGAAGCTGAGGTAGGTAAATTAAAAGAAGGAATGAAAATTAATGTATCGATCGGTGCGATTCCGAACAAAACTTTTACAGCGATTCTTGATTTTATTTCCCCTCAAGGAGTTGCAACGAATGGAGTAGTGCAGTTCGAAATTAAAGCGCCGGTTCAATTAGATTCTGATAATTTTATTCGTGCAGGATATTCTGCAAACGCTGAGGTTGTGACGCAAGAAGCGAAAAATGTATTGTTGGTAAAATCAGCGCATGTTCGTTACGACGAAAACCAAAAACCATATGTTGAGATTCTCACTTCTGGTAAAGGACAAGATGCGAAGTACGAAAAGAAATACATCACTCTTGGAATTACAGATGGTGTGAACGTTCAAGTAAAATCTGGCTTGAAAAAAACAGATAAAATCAAAATTTGGAATACCGATTTAGAAAAAGACAAAAACGGTAACGGTCCACATTAATAAGATAAAAAAGGAGAACTAAGTATTCTCCTTTTTTATTTCTGTTATTCCGATTTTATAAAAACTTAATTATGATGTCATATTGAATTCGTTTCAATATTATATATTAACTATATTGAATAACCTATTCTCACTTTGCGACAATTCTTCCCGAGTAGATAACCACAAAGTANNAAACCATCATCGTCTAATCATTTCATTGCTGTAAAAATTATATAACATCGACCCAAATATAAAAAAAACAAATTCTCCTGTATAATCGAATTTAAGAACGACCTTTCAATAAAAAGGCGTTCATAAATGAAGAAATTCGAAGCGAAGAAAAAGATTTAGCCGATAGGTTTTTAAATCTTTTCGCGCAGAATGATTCATTTTAGCCTTTTTGTTGAGGTCTTGATTTTTTTGTTTCGTTTTTTTATCAAGAAAAAAATGAAAGTAAATATTAATTTTTCACATAAATCTCTCTATTTCGTCTACCGTTTAGCGTAAACCGTCAAATATTTCAAAAAATATTTCCCATCGTACCAGCAACTTAAGAGAAGAATGTAAAATAAATGTAAATTATGTTTGGAAAAACGAATAATGCAGGCGTATATTTGCAACCGCAATACGAAAGACGAGTAGTA
>NZ_DKHL01000030.1:6248-6423 GCF_002453775.1 Empedobacter sp. UBA6745 | reverse complement strand
CAACACGTGTCCCTCAAGCTGTTCAGTGATGATTAATTGTCTCTTAGGTACTACTTTAGGCTCGAACGTTCCCGATCTATCCCGGCCTGTTTCCAGCTCAAATGTTCCAGTGTTAAGGCCACGGACAGTCTTTTTGGTCTTGCCATTTCGACGGTTGCTATTGCCCGAAGCTTTC
>NZ_DKHL01000030.1:0-6031 GCF_002453775.1 Empedobacter sp. UBA6745 | reverse complement strand
CGTTACAGTCTCGTGGCTTTTCCCTTGGATATTGATAGGCGGAACTGTATTATCTCTTCCTACATTATTTGTATATATAATTGTGTTCTATCTATTAAATCGTTATGAAATAAATGTAAAAAGGGTACGGACGATTCTAATTTCACTTACCGTTATTGGTATTTGTACTACATGCTATCTATTATCAAAAACTTGTAGCTTAGGACTTGTATTATCTTACAGCGTTATCACTGTAGTTTCCGGAATGTTATTTAGGCTTCAAAAAGGATAATTCAGATTGTTCCAAAAATGAATAGATGGTCTAAAAATCGTATAAAGATCTAGTATTTTGATTTCACCTTGTATACACCGCCGCTTCAAAATATCATAAAAGTCAGAGCAAATTTATTATGGCAAAATCATGGCAGCTATTTTATTGTCTTCGATAACGTGCCCTCATACAATCTTAAAAAAGATAGTTCGAATATGCGTAGATTCCACCACCGTAAATTATTTCGAATAGTTAGATCTATCGATAACTGGAATACAAAAAGTGATCTTGACTACTTAGGTAAAAGCACTGCTCAGTTACAATTCGCTAAATAGGAGCATTATTAAAATTTACATCTATGTTTTCACTCTTCTTCAATTTATTTTTCTGAAAATACAATACCATTGATATATCAGTATTTGGAAAATATTTCAATGTTTTATTTTCACCCCGCTCTTGTAACTGTTTTTCTCCTAATACTGTCCAAAAGATATCCAGTCCATTCTCTCTCAGTTTATTTAAAAGTTTTTTCTTATTTACTACTAAGCAGGAAATCTTCGAATCGTTGTATGATGGATCAAAGGCTATGATTTGACCTTCAGAGTCCTTAAAAGTAGCTTGTCCAGTAGTAGGTTGCAGTTCCAAAATTTTAAACAAATATTCATTCGGTACCTTAAACGATTTACTTCTTTCTATATCTTTTTCCCATATATACTCAAGTGCAGTTACCGACACTTCTCCGATGGACGCTCCTCCGCTTTCCCCACGTAAATCTTCCCAAAAATTACCACTATAGTAGGAATTTCTGAAGGTCTTACATGAAGGAGACCAGAAAAACTCTCCTAAGTATTGTTCCGTTCTATTAGCGCATTCGGGCATCCAACGCCCCATAAAATTCTGACTTTTTGACCATTCAAGAATTTTCTGATGCTCAGTTTCTTTAGTGATGTAGCTTCTATATTGGTACCAAAGTGTTTTCTGAGAATTTGACCTGTCCTGACCATCAGTCCAAGTATAAGACATTTCCAGTATAAGCCAATCTTCTCCTTCTTTATCTTTATAAGTTATGATTTTCCTAGGATCAGGAATCGAACTTTTGGAAGTTAACCAATCAGTATATTCTTCTTCGAACTTATATTCATAACCATTTAATAATTTTCGGTCGTTTTCCTCAGTAAAAAATGAAACTTCAGTTGGATCAAAATCTCTGACATGCGGAAGCCAAGGTCCTTCATAACTTAAATTATTGTCGTTGATACCATGTCTATTGGAAAATGTATAGTGATCTGAAACAATCGCTAATAATTCATGAAATGCTATCCATTGATATTTTTTTCCAATTCTTTCGATTTTTGGAGCTTTCCGAGAATAAGAGTTTTGACCAGTGTCGAGATCACTCAAAATTTTGNNCTCAACGATTAATTTTATTGCTAGATTACTCAATTTGTTATCATCAACATTAGCCCAGTTTTTAAACGCACTTCCGAAGGTGTACCTACCAAAGTCACCATACATATTTCCAGGCCTTCCATATTCGGTAACCATTGAACTCAACAACTCGTGAATTCCCGCATATGAATCTTCTTTATAGCCTAGTTTCTTGGGATAATTATCAATAACATTATTAGTTGGAAATCTCCCAATCTTTCTGCTATTGTATGGGGGCCTAATGGCTTTAAAATCTATCTCTAGATCATTGAATTTAAATTGATAGTATTCGATTGTTAATCTTGCATAATCTCTTAACAAAATGTCTGCAACAACTTCAGTCTGCTTAAATATTGAATGGTATAGATACAGAGAAAGTTCATTGAGTAAATCTCTATTATCATTTTTTATCGCACTGCCGAAGGCAACAGCATATAGCCTTTGTTTAATATATGGGTCATTGACATCTTCAAACTCCTTTATTAATGGCAAAAGACAATGTAGGTTATTTGCCATTAGCAAAATCAAAATTTTCGATGCATCATCTCTTAAATTTCGATTAGAACTACTTAAGAACCAAGTTATGACTTTTGCAGCAGAAAACATTAGTTCCTTTTCACTTTCTTTGTGAGGTATTAATGATAAACCTTTGAGTAAGACCATTGAGATATAACTGCCATCCTCAAGCCTATCATATTGATTTATATACAATGTCCAATTTGTATCCCTCTCATTAAGTTCTAAACTAAATAGAAAACTATGTAAAAAATCAGCATTTAATGAATTACCAGGTTCGAATAAAAATGAAAATACGTTTTCCCAAATTTCGTAACCTCGTACACTCCTTTCGTTTAGAATTCGTTTTAAATGATGTATTGTCCTTTCATTGATACCCGAATTAGATCTGTCACTTAAGGAGGACAAAAAGGCTGTTTCAAGATTTTTACTACTAATGTAATCTGGCCAAATATCAAAGATCTCTGTTTTGAATAGTTCAGGCAACTGGACACAAATTGATTCCAATATCCCTAAATTCTCCTGAGCGTAAGTAGTATCTTCTAAATATTTTAATAGTTGATTATTTTTTGTCTTCAAGTTTTTTACTTGATTTAAACTTTTTCCCTGAATCAAGTGCCTGGCCAAAAGGAAATCTCCGATCTTTTGATATGAAAATACAATTCCGTATTCATAGTTACCACTATTCCAATAAATAGTTTCATTGAATAAATCCTCAGAAATTAAACTTTTAAGGAATCCTGAGTCATTCAAAAAAATACTCACGGTCTTCTCAATTAGCAGGTATGAGTCCATATAATTTATGTAGCCCTTTTGGCTTTTTGCTAATTCATAAACAAAACTATCTATACAGAGACCAACAAGATCAANNTTTATGTACTTAAAAAAATTGTTGAAAATATTTGAAATTCCCAATAACTCATTCCGATTTAAACGTCCTTCATACTTTTTACAATAAATTACAAAGAGTTTGAGAAATAAGGGATTACTAAAATTATCTGAATATTTAGGAAGTTTTGGAACTGGTAAATTAGCTTCCTCAAAAAAGAACTTAACGGCCTGTTCTTCCATTCCTTTAAATCCCTTATGCTCAATTTTTATTTCAGAATTAATTTCAATACCATCGAAAAGTGCATCTTCATATGTTGTCCTATAACTTAAAACAATTTTTATCATTGGGTAATGTTCCAACTCTTCTATAAATGACGTGTAAAACTCGTTCCATAAAGGAATTCCTTTTCCCTCATTAATCGCATCTATAAAAATTACAAAAGGGTGGTTAGCTATAACTCCTTTTTTGTTTAAAAGCGATAAAAATTCTTCCAGGGTACTATCCTTGCCTGTCATATGTTTTTGTATCTGCAGCCAAGGGGATCTATGCTCAGATAAACTTTGACCTAGAATCAAAATACAGGGAACATTATTGCTACTCCATTTCTTTGCTATATGTCCTAAAAGTTGCGATTTGCCATTCCCAGCTTTACTTTTAATCATCATGATTTTATTTTGATTAAATGCAAAGTTTGGAATCGAAATTTTGATCATATTTAATGCTTGAACAGTTGCACTAATAAATCTTGTTAAATCAGTGATGGAAGATAACTTCTCTAAACTTTCATTAAACTCGTTAAGTGATTGTAGTGCGGAATTAATCGAAAGTTCCAACTTTTCTAAAATCTGAGGATTTCTACAATTAAGGCTATGGTCGTTACAAATAGAGGCAATTTCATTAATTTCAGGTATGATTTGATCGATCTTATCCTTTACGGTTAGATTTCCGTCCTTAGTAGAGAGAACAAGGTGGCCCGTGTTTTTTATTATTTTTTTTACAGTCGCATTATTATTATCACTTAAAATATTATTAGGCCTGAAAATATGCTTAAAATACTCAGCTAAAAACTTCTGACGCTCTGAATTTCCAACAAAAGAATCAAATGTTTTCTCAATTGGTAAATCAAAATTACTTTCTGAGTATCTGGGCTTTAATTGTTGCAGTGATTTTTCAAGTACTCTCAATAATGATTTTTGAGGTAATAGTGATTCTTCATGAAAATCATATATTTTTACTTTTTCTTTAAAAAAATCATGTACTGGATGACAAACAAATTCTCCACTTCGCTGAAATTCACTGATTATGCCTAATAAATATAAATCATTTTCACTATGAGCATATATACCGCTTCCTGAGAAGCCCATTACCACGGCCGGGACCTCTAGTCCATCATAATATTTCAAAAAGTTATTTTCAACTTTAAACTCATACAATAGACTTACTGAATTTAAAGAATCTAATGAGGTTGAATATGTTTTTGCTTTGCGATTATTCTCAAATCTCGGATAACCACAAAAATAGCATTTTGTTGTAAATTCATCAGCTTGCGAAATTCTTACAACGTCCACATCTTTAAATAAATCATCTTTACAAAAGATTTCAATGACTGTTACATCATTATCTAAATGCACAATTTTATCATTTTTTGTGAGTTTGTATTTAAACACTCTCTGCTCGCCAACAAATTTTTCAATTTTTACATTTTTATAGGTTGCCTTGTTATTAAACCTTGTTCCGAGGATATTATGTTTGGCAGTTACAACAAATACCGATTCTGCTTTCTCATCCAATTTAAAAATTGTTGCGCTACCTAAAATGCCTTTACAGCTTGTACGTACGGTATTTTTTTTAAATCTCTCTTTGATTTTCATAGTTAAAATTTCAATTTTAATACTTTCCCTTTTTTAGGAAAAAGAGATATAAAATTATATTTTTCTCTTTCCTTATCATCAACTTCAAACATTTTTAAAAACCGTTCATCTGCATGATTAAAATGGAACTTTATTGTTTTTTTAAAATCTCTGTTTGCATGTAAGATGATCTTAGAAAGCACCTCCTTATCCGGTATTCCATGCACGTTATTACCGTTCGCAGAAATTATGAATTCGTCACAATCAATGTAATCCATTAACCCTTTATTGAAATTTGCCCTACTCCCATGATGGGCAAGTTTAAGATATTTTATTTTTAATCTCTTCTTTTTTGAATAGCCCAGGGACTTCAATGCTTCTATTATTATATGTGGTAAGGCATCACCAAGGAAAAGAACTTTGTCTCGACCTACTTCGTAGATAAATGCTATAGAACTTCGATTCGCTAAATCTTTGGATTTTGTGGATATCTTAAAATCCTTTAATTCTGCGAGCGCCTTAATCTTCATTTTATCATAGTCCTTTCCCGTAGCAGCATAAGTACTATTATATATCATGTCATACTTTATTTCTTCATCTTCCCACTGTTTTATAAGTTCTTTATACGTTTTACGGTCAGGCGAAAGGATAGTTATTTGAGCATTATTTATTTTGATTTTTTTATGACCTGCAATAATTTCATTATTAAATGGAATACATAATTTCTTCAACTGTTTCTTTAACTTAATTCCTTTTCCAAAACTTACATATCCGTCTTTATTTTTAATGCTGAAGGATTCAAAAAAATTAAACCATAATTCCTTAATTTTTGGTACGAGCTCAATATTTTCATGATCTGTTAAAAACTGAATTGCCCCATTAATATGATCTGCATCTAGGTGTGTCAAAATCCAAAGGTCAATCATTGATTTACTTTCAAGAATATCTCTTATTCCATCTTTAAGTACTTTATAGGTGTTTATATATCCAGAATCAATAAGGATATTTCCTACAGTTTTACCATTTCCACTTTTTTGAATAATACGAATTGCATCTCCACAATTGACAGGAAACACCTTAATAATACTTTTCATTACCCAATAGATTTTTTCTCAAATTACAAAATATCTTTCCAATCACTTGCGTCCTAAACGT
>NZ_DKHL01000035.1:0-4705 GCF_002453775.1 Empedobacter sp. UBA6745 | reverse complement strand
CATTTATTTTGACAACGTACAATCTACCATTTTGAGGAACTATATTTTCTCCAAAAATTCTAGATTTTACATTGATTAAATACTTCGAATTGTTGTAAGGCGAATTTTGTGAATTTAACTTAAAAAGTGTTATTGTATTTGGCTTGCTTAATTCTTTTAGATCATTTATTCCTTTTACTAATTGTAAAGGACCGTCTGCATTTATCCAATCTATTTTTTCATTTTCTGGAGTAGGAAACTGAGGATTTTTTGGCATATACATTTCACTATCTATAGTATAACTAACAAAACTTGTTGTTTTAATATTTGATTTTTTTAATTCAGAAGCGAATGTTCCTCTCCCATTTTCAGTTGCATTTTGCAAAACGTGATAATAACCAAAAAGACCATAAAATTTTTCATTTTCAAGTTTCAATTTTTTGATTGTATTCTTAAAATTATTTGCCATTGCTAAATCTCTGGACTCTTTTGAGTTATCGTCAAAATTTTTGTCAATCCCAATTACTTTTATTTTTAATGAATCTGCTATTTTTTGATTATAGTCATATATTTCATTCCATTTATCAAATAATTCTTGACTAGACTGTTGTGGTATTCTTTTCTTTATTGCTAATACTACTTCTTTTAATGTTTCCCTATCTTTCAAACTATCCTCCAAAAAAATATTTATTTTTTTTGCTGTTATGCTATCCATTTCTGCTATATAGTATCTCACACCTAACTTTCTATTTAAGAAAAAAAGTAGCTCTTTATCTAATTTTTGATTATCTGCATATCCATGAATTTCGCCTAGCAGAAAAACCTTTGATTTATAAAAATCATTATCAAATAGTTTTTCATCAATTGAATTTGTAACGTCAGTTTTATTTTGAGCTAAATATGACAAATTACTCTCATTTTTTGATTCTAAAAACAATTTATTACTTATAAAAAAGTAAATAAATACAAGTATAAAAATGCTTAAAATTGATATGAATATAAACTTAATGATATTTAAAAATTTTTTCATTGTGATTTGATTATATGTTAATTATTTTGATTCAAAAATATTAGCGATCTTTATAATGTTCAAAAATAAAATGATGAGTTGATGTTTTTTTATGATGAACTGTAAATCAAGTATTAAAATTTATAATATCTCACAATTTTTAAAATTATAATGGGATTAACTTAAAAGATAAAAAATAATAAATTAAATAATTTTATAAAAGCTCTCTACCATGGATAAAATTAACTACGAATTTATTAAAGATATTATTGAAGTAGAAAAATGTTCTGATCACAATGAAAGTCCAAAGTTTATTGAAACAAAAGATGGCTTTAGAATTATCGCTTGTTGTGATGATTTTAGAACTAGAACGATAGAAAAGTCAACCATTTTAATTACTGAACAATCTCTCAAAAATGTATTGAGTATTATGAAAAAATATTTAAAATAAGAGTACTTGAAAGATATTAATTGTTGAATTATCATTTTAATTCTGAAGAAAATATTAACAAAAGTATATCTAGTTTAACGGAGATAGCACTTCAAGTTAAATGTAACTCCAAATCGCCTGAATAGTTTACTTAAAATAGTTATTTGAAAAAATACTCAAGAAAATATTCATAATATGTTGATTGAAAAACAAAAGTAAGGTTAACAACTACAAAACTATCAGTAAGCGAAATTGCTTATGAGTAGGGATTGGAATATACTACAAGATTTAAAAAAATAATTCTATAAAAAGGTTAATTTTTCTTCTTTAGAATTTCGAAATACATTTAATTAAAATAATATTATTGTTTTGGATACCGTAATTAACATTAAGGTATCCAAGATTTTATTAATAAAGCATTGACCAAAAAGCAAAAAACCGCTCTCAAAAAATCTAAATTTTTAATTTTTATTGAAAAAGGATTAACGAACTGAAGATTGACAGAGGGTATCGTGAAAGATTTATTGACTTCTACGTCTTATCATCATCATAGTATAAAAGTTCGTTTGATGGATGGACAAATTGGACGAGTGCAGAAAATTATTGAAGACGATTTTTAGAACGAATCAAATTATAAATTAAAAGCTCATATTAGTATTAATAAGAGTTTTTTAATACTTTTTCTTTAACCACAAACTTGCCCTAACTAAAAGTATCAACACAGGAACTTCCACTAACGGACCTATAACACCTACAAATGCTTGTGGAGAATTGATCCCAAATACAGCGATAGCAACAGCAATTGCTAATTCGAAGTTGTTTCCTGTTGCTGTAAATGCAATTGATGCATTTTTATTGTAAGGAACTTTTAGCCATTTATTGATAAAGAAGCTAATAAAAAACATTAGTACAAAATAGATGATTAAAGGGATTGCTATTTTTATGACATCTAATGGTAATTGTACTATTTTATTTCCTTTCAAACTGAACATTAATATAATAGTAAACAATAAAGCATATAAAGTTATAGGCGATATTTTAGGAATAAATTTTCTGTTGTACCATTTCAAACCTTTTGATTTAATCAATGCGTAACGACTAAAAAATCCTGCTAAAAAAGGAATTCCTAAGTAAATTAGTACACTTTCTGTGACATCTTTCATCGATACATTTACATTGAAATTGGCTAACCCTAATTGATTAGGTAAGACATTGATGAATAACCAAACCAAAAAACTGTAAGAAAGTATTTGAAAGATACTATTCAAGGCTACTAACATTGCTGTATACTCTCGGTTTGCTTTGGCTAAATCGCTCCAAACAATTACCATTGCAATACATCTTGCTAAGCCTATTAATATCAAACCTGTCATATAATCAGGTTCGCTTCTTAGAAACAAAATTGCTAAGCCAAACATTAACAGTGAGCCAACAAACCAATTAAGAAATAATGATATACCGATTACTTTTTTATCCTTAAAAGCTTGAGGTAATAAAGAATAATCTACTTTTGCCAAAGGTGGGTACATCATTAGGATCAATCCTATTGCTAACGGAATATTTGTAGTACCGACACTCAATGAGTTTGTAAGGATTGAAATTGATGGAAATAAATAACTCAAACCTATACCGATTGCCATTGCGAGGAATATCCAAAGAGTGAGGTATCTGTCTAAAAATTTTAGTTTCGGTTGCATACTTATTTTGTTATTTGAGAAAAAACATAAAACATTTCTGTTGCTATTTCAGTACTTCTTTGTGTATAAATAAGATTTTGTTGTGGTATACCATCTGAAGTTTTGGGATCTTCGAAGCTTAGGGATATTCTTTTTTCTGCACCCGCAATAAATGGACATTCGCCATCAGCCTGCGAACAAGTCATGATTGCTACAAATTCAGAAATAGGATTGAAAAAATCATCATATTTTTTAGAAAAACCTATGATAGGCAGAGCATTTTCGCTATATTTAATAGCGTAAATTGGATTGTTATTTTCTGCAATTTTGAAAATATGAAAGCCTTGGTTACTTAATGTTTCTACTACTTTTGGAAATAGCGCCGTTTGTTCTGTTCCACCTGAATAACAAAAAACATTTTCAATATGGTAATAAGAAGCTGCCATTTGTGCCCAAACTTGTGAAAAATGGCTTCGGCGTGAATTGTGTCTGCAAATAAAGTTAAGATTTACAGTTTGTCCATTGTCTAATTTTTGTTGAATGTATTCTACTAAAGTCTGTAAAACAGCCTTTCTACCTGTAGATATTGCCTCAAAATTTTGAAAATTAGTTATGTTTTCTTTTAATATTGAATACATTTTTTTTGATTTTTTAACAACATCCTGAGTTTGGTGTGCAACAAGATGACTGAATTTCTGATAATTTTAACTTAGGTTTTTGATTTGAAATACCACACGCATCTTCTGCTAAACAGGCTGTATGTTTATTCTTTAAGACAAAATGTTTTCCATTGAATTCTAAATCATACTTTCCAATTGTTTCGGCTTGATATTCTACTTCTATTTCGCTGTTCTCAATCCCTAATTTACTTTCTGAAAGCTGGATGATGTGAAGCAATTTATTTGGTTTTAAACGATGTTCAAAATCGTCAGCATTCCATAGTTGGAAATTCACGACTTTTTCAGTTCTTATTGTTCCACCACAATCAATAAAGTTTTTGGTGATTTGTCCTACTTCTGTTACGTGGAAATATTCTGGTACAAATGTCCCATCTTCTAATTGAAATTCAACATTGTCTAAATTTGGCAATATCTCTTTGATTTGTTCAAGTGTCATATGAATTGAGTTTTTAAATTTATTTTCTTTATTTATTAATCGTAATATTACGATGGATCTAGATTAAAAAAAAATGCCTTTAACAGCATTGATTAACTTTCACTTCTTGATTAAAGAAAGTAACAAGTTCATTTTGTATCTCTTTCCATACTTTTTCTTCAATACAATAACAAACAGATTTACCTTCTATAGAACCTTGTATAATTCCTATATTTTTTAATTCTTTTAAATGTTGAGAAATCGTTGCTTGCGCTAATCCCAATTCTTCTACCAAATCATTGCAAATACAAGCTTTTTGATTGATAATATGTTGCAAAATAGCAATACGAGCTGGATGTCCTAAAACCTTAAACATTACAGCTAATCTATTTTGTTCTTTTGTAAACATCTCTGTTTTAGTAATTCCCATTTTACATTTTATTACATCGCAATATTACGATATAAATTTTAAATTTAAAACTATTTTTTTATTCAAAAACATTATTTAAACCCGTT
>NZ_DKHL01000005.1:0-6292 GCF_002453775.1 Empedobacter sp. UBA6745 | reverse complement strand
ATCTCAAAGGGCTAATTTCTTAAAAGAAATTAGCCCTTTGAGATGAAACTATATTTATCAACTTATTCTTGTACAGTCCAAGTAAGTTCCTCTATCGCATATCCTTTTTCTTCTGCATACAAAAGAAACTTTTGTTTTGTTGCTTCCGAAATTGTTTTTTGTCGTGATAAAATCCACATATAATCATGACTTTCACCAAAAACCAAAGCCGTTTCATAATCGGGATCCATCAACACAACATTATATCCTGAATAAAATGGACCAAAGAAACTAACTTTTAAAGCTCCTTTCCCCTCTTCTCCATTCAACTTAGCTTTTCCATGAGCTTCTGTCCATTCGTTTTCTTTATAATCAAAACCTCTGTTATGAACTTCTATTACACCTTTCTTATTCAAAAAATAAGTCGCAGTTACATGACTCATATTTTTTTCGTATTTGAAATCTAATCGTGCAATTTCATACCACTTTCCCATGTATTGTTGCGGATCAAAATTTTCGACCGCTGTAACATAATCCGGGATTTTAACTTTTCGACAATTCAACCAAGCGTATGTCAACCCTCCCAAACCTGCTAATGCTAAACCTGAGATCATCTTTTTATTTAATTGCTTCATAATTTATTCTTTTTCGTGTTCTATATTTAACAAAAACTCAACTAAATCCATATTCAATTGCTCTTTATGAGTAATATTTAAACCATGAGGAGCATCTTCGTAAACAATATAAGTGGCATGCGGGATTAATTTAGAAGCTTGATCGCCAGCAGTTTTTATAGGAACAGTTTGATCCTCTTTTCCATGTATAATTAAAGTCGGAACATCAATCATTTGGCATTCTTTTCTAAAATCGGTATCCATCCAAGACAAAGCAGCTTTCAAAGTCGCAACAGGTGAAGCATGAGACGAAACAGAAAAATCAAAATCTAATTGTTCTTTACTCACTGATTTTTTTAATAATCCGTAATTATAAAAACCTTTATGAAAACCATCTAAAAACTCCAATCGATTAGTTTGAAGTTGATGTACAATTTCATCTAAATTTTTCTGCGGAACACCATTTTCATTATCAGCTGTTTGTTTTACCAAAGGAATGATCGAACTAATTAAAGCTACTTTCGAAATATTTTTGTTTCCATAATTCACAATATAGCGCACTACTTCTCCTCCTCCCATAGAAAAACCAACTAACACAACATTTTTCAATTGCAATTCATCAATCAAAGCATGTAAATCTTCTGCTAAAGCATCATAATCATAACCGTCCCAAGTTGCGCAAGACTTTCCAAAACCTTTACGATCATATGCTATACAACGAAAACCCGCATCTACAATTTTTGGAATTTGATATTCCCAAGATTGCAAACTAAGTGGCCAACCATGTATCAAAACAATAGGTTGCGCCATTTTATTACCATAATCTACATAATGTATGTTATAGTCCTTTCTTTTTAATTTCGCCATAGTAATTATTTTTTGTGATTTATTTTTAATGGTAGTCTTCTATACTTCACTACAAGCATTAAGCCAATAATCACATTTCAAAAGGTTTAACATTTGTAACTGTTGTAAAAAAATAATAATTTTCTAATCAACAATATCCAAAGAAGAGTCAATAATTAAAACAAAAAAGTCTGAGAAAAACTCAGACTTTTCATAATTAAAATACAAAAATTTTAATGATTTCTTATTAATTTATTTCTTCCATAATAACCTATAACAACAGCTGTAAATAACAAAACTATTGTATATGAATTTATAGGTGTTCCATCTACAGGATCATCTCCAGGATCGTGTCCTCCAGGATTTGTATTCGAAGTGTCTTCACTAAAAAAACTAATACTAGAATTTCCATCTTCTGCATGTAGATTTGTAAAGGGAAGCAATAAAAATAAACTTCCACATAAAATGTTTTTTAATTGTTTTTTCATCGTACATTATTTTACAATTATTTTTTTAGAAATTTTAGTTCCATCATAAGATTCAACCCAAATAACATAAATTTTAGTAGACGTTGATAAATCAAAATGCGTCTCAAATGTATTTAAAGAAGATATACTTTTTACTAAGCTACCTTCTAGATTATAAACTTTTACAGTTTTTAATTTTTCAGTTGATTGGATATGAACTATATGATTTTCGGTATAAACATTTAGTTTATTTTTTTCATTCAAATCAGTTGTATGCAATAAACTGTTTGTATAAACTATTTCGAAACGATTCGCAAAATAACCTTTATCACTGATGAAATTATAATCCCCTTTTGATAAATCAGTGATTTTATTCAATTCTTTATCAACTAAGTAAATAGATTGTCCTTGCGAAAAAATTCCATTTGTTTTCGCCAACGAAATCGTGTAATTTTCAGCAGTTAAGATGTTAACAACTAAATCAAATTGGTCTTTTTCATCAAACTCAGCTCCTCTACCTTGAATAGACATTTCTTTTTGATCGATCATCGAATAAATACCAGGATAGACTTGCATGGGTTCTGCATCAAAAACCTTTTCATATTGTTTCGATGAACCCTCTTTATACCCAATAAGAGTCGAATTTAACGTTTCATTATTTTGTTTTAAACTCAACCAAAATTTATCATCTTCTTTCGTTTTATATGAAATCACTTCGTTCCCCGTAACACGCATACCATTATTAAAAATAAATGGTATTGATGTTGGTGTTGGTGAGACTACTTTACTTTCTGCTTGTACAATAAAACCTTGTCCAACACCTATTGTTGTTGAGGTTACTGTAGGGTCACTCCATCCCATTTGGTCATTGTAAATCATCCAATTATCTCCAGAAAATTCTCCATTAACGATTGGTTTTTTATGTGTCCAAACAAAGACATTCGAAATAGTTGACATTCCTGAATTGAATGATATAACTTTCTTCAAGTCAATTGGAGATGGATAAGGATTACCAACTGCATTATTACCAAATTTATTCTTTGTTAACATCATTAAAACAGAACCATTATTCGGAACTCCTGTAAAAGTACCTTCAAATGGTTTTGCAACACCTTCTCCATAATTATTAAAATTATTTGGCGCTCTAAACGCAATGTATTCCCCTTTTTGAAAAATATCAGCTGCATTAATATTTGCGATCCAATCATTGGTAGACTCGTCATAGCGATAAAAACGATTTTGTAATGTTTTAGGGGATAAAGCCAAAATATTTTGTCCCAAAACAGGCGAAGACCAATCCAAGGTTTCTAAGCGATAAATTAGCTCTGATTGACGTTTGAAACTAATATTTCCTATGTTTACAGCATTGTCATTTTGTTGCATTAAATAAGCACCATGATCAAAAACAACCTGATGAGAAGTATTGCTAACGTTTCGATCAACTGTATATGTAACGCCTGAAGGAACAGTTACATCTGCCTCAAATGTGAGTGTTTTAGCAACCAAATCATGTGGATATGATGCTCTAAGTATGGCATCTTTGGTAAGTGTTGGTTCTCCATCACTCCAAACGCCATTTTCCCAAATCGTTGGCAAAGACGGAGTAACTTCTGTCCATGTAAATGCATCTAACCCAACATAATTTGCCGGATTACTTGTAGAAATTTCAAGTTCATTGATTACATAATTTGAATAATCTATTCCATTTATGTTTTTCAAATTAACTTGAATATATCCATTCATCATAAGAGCATTTAAAGGAATATAAACTGCTGTAAAAATAATTGTCCCATTCTCTTTTCCATTAATTATAATTGGTACAGGCGTAATAAAAGGAAATTGCTGTAAATTATAATCAGCTAAAAAAAGATAAAAATTTTGCGAAGTAAAATTAAATCCCTCACTTTTAAGCTTAAAACTTGGATTAACTCCAAATTCTGCTGCACCGTCATTATCAATGTATTTATTATCTATTGTTAAACCATTCCACCCTGTACCAGGATAATTTCCTTGTACACGAAATGTTCCTTGCGGATAACGAGATGTAGGAGAACTTTCTATTTTAAATAGCTTTCCATTACTAGTAAAAGAGTAACTATCATTTGTAGCATGTTCAAAATCTTCTGTATAAGGTAAATTTTGAGCTAAAGAAAAAACGAATCCAAAGAAAAATAGAATCGTAAATTTATAATAAAGTAGATTTTTTTTCATAACAAATTTAATATTATACATTACGTAATTCTTTTACTTTTCCGTGAATTTCTGTTGATTTCGCAAAAGAGGATGCTGGCATAATAAATGCATGTTCGAAACTAATTCTATCCTTTTGCATAGAATATACAACACTACTCTTACTGATCAATTCTCCACCCATTCCGCCTTGCGTTAATATTACTTCTTGTTCCTTTTTATTTTTTAAGATATGCGGATAATTAAATTTCTGTCCTTGCACCGAACTCAAAACAAAATCAATTTCTTTACTTTTCAGAGCTAAATCTTTGCTATTCCATTTACTTTTATCCATTCCCAATTGTGATAAACAAATGACCAAATCACATTGATCTTCTGTTTTTAATTTTTTTGCTATTCGATTGGCTGCATTATAAGGATTATCAACACGAATTGAAGCATTAGAAACACTTTCAGCAACCCCAGTTATTCCAATTTTGAACTCTTTAGTATGCAAAATCACATAAGGGAGAATAACTTCATTCCAATCTTTTTCTTGTGAAGAATAATTACAGTTCACAAATGGAAAATCAAAAGATTTTGCTAAATCTAAAAAGGGTTTAACGCCTAATTTCAAATAATTATTACTTAAAGCAACTGCATGATAACCAACAGAATTAATAGATTGAAAGGTTGATTTATTTAATTGTTCTAATCGAAATAAATTACCTGCGTCCAATAAAATTCCATTTGTTGGTTGATCATTGAGCTCGCTTTTAATTTGACTGTAAATGGAACGATTTGTTGACTGATCCATATTGTTGGTTTGATAAATCGTGAGATGCGAATCATCTGTTAATCCTTGTATATTTTTTGAAACATTAGCCAACCCTTTCAACGAAGGATTCAACATCGAAATCCCCATTAAGGATGCGGTATGTTTCAGAAAAGAACGTCTATTACTTTCCATATTTTTCTTATTTAATTACCATCTTTGAGGAAAAATTCCATATAAACAAATCACATAATTCATCCCAATATAAGGTTGCATATTATTATGAGGAATTGATCCACCTGAAACCTGTGTTCTAAATTTCATGTCTATATTCGCATTTAATTCTACTACAGGTTCTTCTAAATTCACCCCCATTGTTGGAGCAAAAGAACCGTTTACCAAAAAACCAGGCTGAGCAATTGATGAACCTGTAATAGGTGTCGTTTGCGTAGCCGGAGACGAACTAACTTTTAACTTTGGTTGATCCGTCATCACAACTCCATGTATATGAGATGGCATATCTTGTGTCGATAATGTTACATTTTCTTCTCCTCCTGTTTCACCTAATACTCTTGCAGAAAGCCCAGGTCCTTGTCCTACACCTATTCCCACATGATTAATAAAATTTGGCAAAGCAAAAGTGTTAATACCATCTCCTCCGTATGTTGTTCCTAATATTGAAAACAAGGCCGTGTTTTGTCTAATAGCGATTAATTGACCACGGCAAAATGCCCAATTTCTTGGTTCAAAATTGCCAGCAAATAATCTCACCTCTCCTATATAAGCTTCTTCCATAAATTCTAATTTTGCGAAGGAAAATTTCCTTCTATTGCTATAATAAAATTAATCCCCAAATAAGGTTGCATATTGTTATGGGGCTGATTTCCTCCAACTGGTAAAGTTGTTTTCGTTAAATCTTCATTTCTCAAGGATGTTTGATGTAATGTCGTGTTAGGTACTTCTTGATTATACCCTAAAGTTGAAATTCCATTATTTGTTGCAACACCCAAACTTTTTCCTTTTGTTGGTTCGTGTGCAGTAGATAACATATTACTCGCAATTCCATTTGTTACTTGTACCGAATTCTTATCTACGACATGAGTATGAGGAGGTAATTGAGTAGCCATAAGTGTTACTCTTTCTGCCCCTACTTGTTCACCCAAAATAATACTTCTTAATCCCAATCCTTGTCCCATTCCAACTGCCACACGGCTAGCAAGGTTTGGTAAAGCAAAAGTAGAAATACCATCTCCGCCATAAATCGTTCCTATAACAGCGAATAACGCTTCATTTTCACTTATAGACAATAATTGTCCCTGGCAAAGCATCCACCCTAAAGGGGCAAAATTCCCCGCAAACATTCTAATTTCTCCTATCGTTTGGTCCATAAATTAATTTCTTGATGGATAGATTCCAAATAAACAAATCACATAATTCATCCC
>NZ_DKHL01000003.1:9440-9563 GCF_002453775.1 Empedobacter sp. UBA6745 | reverse complement strand
AAATTAGCCCTTTGAGATGAATGATGAATATATTATTCTGCTAATGGATTAATTTGATCTGCTGTCGGAAAATCTTGCCCCGTATTACCAATCGTTTTGTTTAAATCAAATTTTGCAGCATCA
>NZ_DKHL01000003.1:0-9406 GCF_002453775.1 Empedobacter sp. UBA6745 | reverse complement strand
TTGTTCAGCAACCAACCATTGTAAGAAATTCCATGTAGCCCAATCTTCTTCTTCCATACTCATTTTTACAATTTTGTAGATGGATTCGGTATTTTCGATTTCTTGTTTTAAAACAGCTTGAAAACACTCTAATACATTTTTAGGTTCAGGTCCAGGTTTTTTAATGGCTTCAATTTTTACAGTTCCACCACGTTCTTGCACATATTCTATAATTTTAGCCATATGTACGCGCTCTTCCTGAGAGTGTTTCATCATAAAATTTTTGACTCCGTCCAATTGATTTTCGTCTGCCCAACATGCAAGCATTAGATAAATTTGTGCCGAAAAAGCTTCTAATGTAATTTGATCATTTAGTGCTTTTTGTAATGTTTTAGAAATTCTTGTTGTATTCATTTTTAAGGGGTATTTAAGTTGAAAATATTGAATGGAATTTTCGCACCAAACCCGTTTTTTGAATGTTAATACTTTCTAAAATATTGATATTTAGATTCGTTTTAATTCTTTTTATATATCTTGAAGACTTGAAAAATTATTTAAATATAGTTTTTGATAAACTCGGAAGGTGTAATTCCTTCTAAATTTTTGAATACTCGGTTGAATGTTGATTGATTCGCAAAACCTGCTTCTGAGTATATATAAAGTAATGTCACTTTATTCAAATCACTATTTATGATTAAATCTTTCGCGTATTGAATACTATAAGAATTTAAATAATGATTAAAATTGGTAAACCCTTTTGATTTTAATGAAGTGGATAAGTATTTAGAATTGATTTTTAATTCAACACTAAGTTGGGATAACGAAAAATCTTTTGCTTTAAAAAGTTCTTTTTCTACTATAATTTGGTCAATTTGACTGAAAATTTCATTGCATTTATCTTCATTTAGTTCGTAAGAAGATACGATTTTTTTAGGATTGGATTCTTCATCTAACGCTAATTTATTATCATTTTCTTTGTTCCTTACTTGTTTGATTTTGTTTTGGTAATAAATCAAAACATATAATATAATTCCATTAAACAGAAGGTTTAAAAAATCAGTTATTTTAATGATTTTTTTGTCAAATACTTTTGTATCATAATCAATACAATAGGCCATTGCCAAAGAAAATATTAATACAATAATGGTATAATAGGTAAATTTTTTTGCTTTTTTTGGAGAGAAAAATATTTGAGCACCAAATGGTAATGGAATAAGCCATACTAAAAGGACTAAACCATAAGACCAAAAATTAAGTATAGAATAAATAAGTAATAATGGTGCAATAATCAAATAAATAGTAACTACTTTCTCAATATTGAAACTCTTTTTGATTAGAGAGTAAGTATAAAAAATAAAAATAAATTCGATAAGCGGAAAATATATAATCATCGAATTTCTATTTTGTTCTAACAAATAGAAGATTAGAAAAAATACAACTTGAAAAGCAAGCATCAAATAAATGTAGCTCCTGATTAGTTGTTGTTTATATTTTTCGATCACTTTATTTTTCAGTGTATTCATAAATTTATATAGTTATTTTCTGAAAATAATTAATATAATTCATTGTTTTTCAGTTGATTGATTTTGTTTAAATGAAATTCTGTAAGTGATTTATTGTAAAATAAATTATTTATATAAAATTTAAAACAACCAATTTATTATGAAAAATTATTATCTTTTTTTACTATCACTTTTGATTGGTAGTTATGCTTATAGTCAAGTAGGTATTGGAACTAATCAGCCTGATGCTTCTGCAGCATTAGATGTAACTGCAACCAATAAAGGAATTTTAGTTCCTCGAGTTACACTAACTAGTAATACCCTGCAATTGAGTAGTGCTGCTAATGCTACAGGTTTGTTGGTATATAATATAGGAGGAACTGGAGCTCTAGCTGGAGGCTATTATTTTTGGAACGGAAGTGAATGGCGTACAATAGACAATACTACATCTGCTGTGCCTACTATTGGAAGTATACAATGTACTTCTGCATCTCTTACTCCTAGTACCTATATTGCAGGAACTCCTTATACTGGGAATTTGAAAATTAATTATACGAATGGAAATGGAGCAACTTATCAAACAGGAGCTTCTAAAACAGTGAATGGGCTTACCTTTAAACTACGTGCTGGTAAATTGGAATATGGAAATGGAGAATTGGTTTTTTCTGTATCAGGAACCCCTACAGTTTCGTCTCCAGTAGCAACAACAATTCCAATTGATAATACAATTATACCTTTTTTAGATAGCAGTATGACTTGTAGTGCAACTGTTGGTGAAGTAGAAAATGCTGATATCTCTCAAAGTGCTTCTATTGGTCCTCTTTATTTAAATGTTGGAGAAAAACTTGGAGGTCTTGATGTTTATCATCGTTTTGTTACTTCGCCTGATGGAAAATTTTCAGTTCGTGTAAAAATAGAAAAAGGCTATAGTTTTGGTTCGGCTGATATTAATATTCGTAGTAATGTGGGTACACCGACGATTATGTGGAATAATAGTACACAATATGTTACAAGTGGTAATATTGTATATGGAGATAATGCAACAACTTTTTCTGCGCAAGGTTTATGGAGCGGAAATGGAGGAGGAAGTGGTTCAACTTTTTCAGGAGGTTTCAATTCTGCATGGTCTGATCCTGATGTGTATTATGGATCACCAGAGTATCGTCGCTATACATGGACAACAACAGATTCTTCTGATAGAACAACATATATTTTTACTTTTATGTTAGGAGCACCTTCACCAAATAATCTTGCTAACGATACTAATTGTCCATTACCTGCAGGTATTTGTACAAGTACAAAAGCATTCTTAAAGATAGAACAAATAAAAGCTCCATAAAAAATTATAATAGATGTCACTGTACAATAATATTCATATTGGCTCTTTAATCAAACAATTGGTAACAGAAAACGGGATAGAAATGTCCCGTATTTGTAACTTTTTACATTGTACTGAGAATGAAGTGTTGGATACCTATACTTCAAAAGAGATCGATACTTCTACTTTATTAAAATGGAGTAAGTTGTTGGAATATGATTTTTTCAGAATTTACAGTCAACATCTTATTTTATATGCACCTTTTAATAATCGTTACCTCAAAGAAAACGAAAATAAGACTGAGGGACTTCCCTCTTTTCGAAAAAACATTTATACAAGAGAAATCATAGACTATGTTTTGAAGAAAATACGTACAGGTGAAATGAGTAAAAGTGAAGTATTAAAAAAATACAATATACCAAAAACTACCTTACATAAATGGATTGAAAAATATGATATCCAACAAGAGGAATAGCCTACTAACAATTCTTACTACTGATTCTTTTAAAAAAAATCAGTAGTTTTTTAAATTTTATCGCAATGGGAAAAATTAATTATAAAGCACTTTACCTTGATATTTTGAATGAAACCTGTCCAGAAAAAAAATCATTGTGTGATGAAATTTTAAATAAATCAAGCCTTACATCTATGGATGTTATAGCACTGAATAAAATCATTTTTAACAATTCTGTAGAAACTCACAGTGCTAATCAGAAATTTAAATCTTATAGTGAAGAGGATATACAATTTTATTTAGATTATCAAACACGAAATAAGTTGAACAATAGTGAATTGGCACGTATATTCAATATGAGTCGAAATACTGTTCATAAATGGAAAGAAAAAAGATTATTAATAAAGAGAGGTGATATTTGAGAAATGTAAAAAATATTTTATACAATATATTTGAAATCTCGAACTGATAGAAGGATGAGGTTCTGCACTTCGGCTAACATAGTACCCGAGTTTAGAATCACATCAAGTTTTGATTTTGTTTACTTGATTATTTTATATTTTTTCAAAAACATATTAATGTCATTTACTACTTCTTGAGGCCTTTCATCTTTTACACCATGCCATGTTTTTTCATATACTTTATGGGTAATAAATTGTGGATGCTCTTTGGTTAGTTTTTCATTTTCAATTTTGAAATCAAACCAATCATTGGAGTTAATGGGATCAAAAATTAGCATAGGATTGTCTAAGTTTCGATAAATAATTTTCGGATTTAATTGATGTGTAGATGCACCGAAAGCCGTTTTTGAGGTAAAAGGTGCATAAATAATTGCAATATTTTCTTGAGCAGTATTTTCTCCAGTAAGCTCTTCTGCACCAGGGTTTATTTCAAATTTACCTAACTTATTCTCTTTAATTCTAGCATATGAAGTAAAAATCTCTTTTTTAAGTTTTTTATCTTGCTTTCCTTTTATCCCCCAATTGTTGTACATGTACCAATATGCATCAAATTGAGTGTCAAAAATCAATGGTTTTTTAGAACTATAATATTGTTTTATTTCTTCAATATCTTTTTGTATCTCTATGGCATTAACATTATAATCCCATGCTACAGAACCACCATCTTCTAAGATCAATGCTTTTACAGCAGATGGATAACTGTTGTAAAAAGCTGATGAAATAGTTCCTCCAATAATTGCATTTTCAATTTTGAGTTTATCCATTAAGAATTTAATATCATCTGCTACATCATAAATGCTAACATTTTTTTTGGGAATTTCTGTGAAACCATGACCATAATAATCTATCGCAATCACATGTAAATCCATTTTTACAAGTTCTTCTACAATTTCATAAATTTCATAGGCATTGCTGTATGTACCATGGATCCAAATTAAGGTAGGATGTTTCGTATTTCCCCATTCCAAATAATGTATTTTCGCATTTTTTGTTTGTATATACTTTCCATATTGTTTCTCATACTTTTCAAATTCAGGTTTATAAGTGTTAAAAAGAGTTATCTGATTTAATGAGTCTTTTTTCGCCTGTCCAAATCCAGAAAAAGTAATGAAGAAAATCACAATTAAACTGAATAATTTAGTAGTTGATGTTGTTTTATCTCTCATTGAAATCCAAATTAAATTTTAAATAAATCTACTTGTTTTTCTTGTACATATGTTTAAAATACCTTGTAAATATTTGTATTTATATAGATTAAAGACAAATAGCACATTTACAAGTAAAAAAAATGCTATGGACATTTTAATTTTGATTTAGTTAATTATTAAAAAAATATAGAATTATTTTTTTTAATATGAATGTGATTTACAATAAAGTTTATTTATATCATAATTATATTTATGATTAAAAATTTATCCTTTTTATCAATATTGCTGGGATGATTTACCCGAGAAGTACAAATTGTATCAATACAAAATTGTTCATGTAATACTCCTTTTTTAACCTTTATTAATAATTAGTCTAAATAAATTGTTAATTATTTAGAATAATTCTATATTCGCACTCTAATTTGAGAAGAGAATGTTAGGTAATTTATTGGAGAAGTTTAGATATGTGCTTGTAGTTGTAGTTTTTAGTGCAAATGCAAATGCTCAAAATATCAATCAGCAATTAAAATTACATGTAATAGACAGTGATAGTATAGCATTACAAGATGTAAATGTTATTATCAACAATAGTAAATCTATTCGAACAGATAAAAATGGAGTTGCCGAAATAACTTTACCAATTGGTAATTATAGTTTAAAAATTTCTCATATAGCATATGAAGATAATAATGTTAGCATAGATCTTACCAAAAACAGAACGTTAACATATGTACTTGTCTCTAAAGAAATTGCTTTACAAGAAGTTGTTTTTACTGCAAAAGAAGACAAAGGATTGACATCTAAATCTGTAATAGATAGAAAAGCAATGGAACATCTACAACCATCTAGTTTTTCTGATTTGATGGAGCTTTTACCCGGTGGATTAGCCAAACAACCTAATCTTACAACGACTAATGTTGCTTTGATTAGAGAAAGTTCTGAAAGACCAACTGTAGGTGGTTATGAAACATCGTCTTTAGGAGTACAGTTTATGGTGGATGACAATATTATCAATTCCAATTCGGATATGCAACGTTCGTTAAATCAACTTGCATTTTCTTCAGCTCCGAAATATAGAAATACGATTTCGACAGGGATTGATATGCGAAGTATTTCGACGAATGACATAGAAAAAGTAGAGATAATACGAGGAATTCCGTCGGCTGCTTATGGTGATCTGACCTCTGGATTAATTAAAATAGAACGAAAAATAGGTGTAACTCCTTTACAAGCACGTGTTAAAGTAGATGGTTTTAGTAAACAATATTATGTAGGTAAAGGATTTAGTCTACGCGATAATTGGAAGTTGAATACATCTGTCGATTTTCTAAACGCAAAAGAAGATCCAAGCGATGATCAAGAGAATTATCAGCGCGTTACAGCATCATTGCGATCTGATTTAAAAACTAAATTATGGAATAATCCGTTGAGATGGAGATCTAATTTAGATTTTTCTAGCACTTTAGACAATGTTAGTATTGATCCAGATAATGCTTATGCACCAACAGATAGGTATAAATCTTATACAAGAAAATTTACAGTTACAAATAATTTTACATACGAACTTCCTAAAAAATCATTTTTTGATTTAGTAACTCTAAATACATCTATTAGACAAGGTTTTGATCGTATAGAACAAAGACAGTTTATTCAATATTCGGGACCAAGAGCCTTACCATTATCAACTGAAGAAGGAGAAAGTGTAGGGATTTTTGCAGCAACTAGTTTTGTATCTGATTATATGACAGATGGTAAACCTTTGGATTTGAATGCACAATTACAAACAACTGGTAAAAAGAGTTTTATAGGCTTAATTAACACTTACGAACTTGGATTAGATTGGCGTTATAGCAAAAATAATGGTAGAGGAGATGTGTATGATGTTACACAGCCTCCATCTCCTAGTATGACTACGCGTCCTAGAGCATTTCGTGATATTCCTGCAACACAAAATATTGCTGCTTTTATTGGAGATCGTATCGATTATAAACTAAATAAACACTCATTTACATTATATGGAGGTTTACGTATAAGTAAGCTTTTAGGTGTGGATAAATCTTATACGATAAGTGATAAGGTTTTTGCAGAACCACGTCTTAATTTTCAGTATGGATTACCACAATTCATGATTGCAGGAAAACCACTTCAAATTGATGTAACAGTAGGATATGGATTATTCTATAAGCAACCAACGACTTATTATTTATATCCTAATAAACAGTTTACAGACTATGTTCAGTTAAATTATTATCATGATGATGCACGTTATCGCTATATAAATTATATGACGTATGTACAATCATTAGAAAATAAAAATATAACTGCAGCAAAAAATATTAAGAAAGAAGTTAGAGCAGATTTTTCTTATAATAAACATAACTTCTCGATTACCTATTACAAAGAAAATATGAACAATGGTTTTCGACCATTTAATAATTTCAGAGTTAATTCATATAAAAAATATGATGCTACGAAAGTTGATCTTAACAATTGGACAGCAAACGGACCAGATTTAACAAATGTGCCATACACTATTGTAAGAGAACATGCAGCTTTTACAACGATAGAGAACGGAAGTGTGACGGATAAAGAAGGAGTAGAATTTCAGTATAGTACACCACGTTTCAAAGGTATTAATACACGATTTACCTTAAGTGGTGCTTGGTTTAAAACAAAATATTACAATGATATTCCTATTTATGAAAAACCAAATGTGTCTATAGGAGGAGTCATAGGATCTTTCCCGTATATAGGAATTTATGAAAATGATGATACGTATAAAATATCTAATCTAAATTATAACTTGATGATGGATACGTATATTCCAAGTTTAGACTTAACGTTTTCGGCATCTGTTCAAGGTTCTGTTTTTGATCATAAGATTCGAGAGAAAATTATCGCATTTCCAACATATTATATTGATTTAGACGGAATGATAAAACCGTATACAGAAGCTGATAAAACGGATATATACAAACAACATTTGGAAAGAAATAAAGCAACTTCAGAACCATTATCTGAAAAGAAAAGTTATACAATTAATGTCAATTTTAAGGTCACAAAAAGTATTTACAAAGCTCTACGAGCTTCGATGTTTGTGAATCAACTATACAACTATATAAATCCCTATTATTTCAATAATGTAAAAGTAGAGATGGTAAATAAGAGTACACCTTATTTTGGTGTTGAAATGAATTATAATTTTTAAAATATATTAAATAGAAACATATGAAAAAAAGAGTTTTATTACTAAGTTTTTTAGCTATTTCAGCTTCATATACATTGGTATCATGTTCTAATGATGATGATTTTGGTACAGAAATCGTACAAAACAGTACGTTGACTTTATCATTTAAAGGAGAAAATATTTCTACATATAAAACTTTAGAAGTTGAAGTAAAAGAATTAAATACAGGTGCAACGTCTACTAAAACAATAGATGGTACCAACGCATATACACTAGAATTACCTAAAGGATCTTACAAAGTTACAGTAAATGGTACAGTTGTTACAACAGCTAATGAAGAGGTAAAAGTAGGTGGTTCGTCAGCAATAGATGTTAAGAATACAGCAGAAAATCTAACTATCGAATTGTTTGTAAAACAGTTTAATGAAGATTTTATTATCGAAGAGGCTTTTTATACAGGAGTTAAAACACCAGAAGGAAAAAATTATAATTCGAGCCGTTATTTTAAAATCACAAATAATACGGATAAAGTATTATATGCAGATAAATTAATTTTAGCACAATCAGAATTCTTAACGCAAGTAGATAATAACGTTACACCTTATCATCCAAATACAGCGTTTGCAGTAAAAGGAGTAATGGTATTACCAGGAAATGGAACAGATTATCCTGTACAACCAGGTGATTTTATTGTAATTGCAGATAATGCTGTCAATCATAATGCGATAACGAGCACCGCTTTTGATTTGAGCAAGGCAAATTTTGAATTTCCATCAGAAAATCCTGCTTTAGGGCAAGTAGATAATCCTAGCGTGCCTAACGTAAGTGTTATTTATTCGCAAATGAATTACAATATGTTTTTCTTACATAGTAGTGGAGTAGAATCTTATGTAATTGCTCGTTTTCCAGAAGGAGAAAGTTCAACGACTTTCTTAGAAAAATATAAATATAGTTATGAATATGTCAATTCGGCAGGTAACATTACAAAGAAAAATACATACGAAATTCCTAACTCATGGATCGTAGATGGAATGAACAATAGTGTGCCGGATAAATTTTTACATATCTTGACATCACCTACAATTGATGCAGGTTGGACAGGAGTTGGAGAGTTTTGGAATGATGCCAATCGTTTAGGAAAATCTGTTCGTAGAAACATTTTAGGAAAAATGGAAAATGGAAAAAATGTTTATAAAGACACAAATAATTCTACGGTAGATTTTATCAAAAACTCTGAACCAAGTTTAAAAAATGGAATTGTTCATTAATTAAAATAATTTGTTTTGAAAATTTTAAATAGCTTTCGTTTTTTATTGATCATCTTGTTTACGTCAAATTGTAAATCGTCAGCAAAAAG
>NZ_DKHL01000058.1:6836-8640 GCF_002453775.1 Empedobacter sp. UBA6745 | reverse complement strand
ATGTTAGATGTTAGAAAGTTATTTTTTAAGAATTAAAACTACTAAAAGATGAGAAAAATTGCACCGTTTATACAAACGCTCATCTGCTACCTATTTATCATATTGTTTATTTATGCAGCTGTGAGTAAACTAATGGATTTTGAGAATTTTCAAATTCAATTGGCTCAATCACCTTTATTGAGTGCTTACGCAGGATTTATTTCTTATGCTGCAATTATTGTAGAAATTGTAATTGTATTATTGCTTTGTATCAAGCGAACACAACAAATTGGGTTGTATGCTTCTTATAGTTTGATGCTCGCGTTTACAGTTTATATCTATCTGATTATTAATTACAGTGATTTTGTCCCATGTTCTTGTGGCGGAATTCTGGAGAAACTTGGATGGACAGAACATTTGATATTCAATCTCGTATTTGTTGGATTAGCTGTAATTGCCATTTACTTAGGTGAATTATTAATGTTTCAAAAAAGTAAACGAAAACTATTTCTTACCTTCTTTGCTATTTCGATTGTTTCAATTGGAAGTGTCATTATGTTATTTCTCACATCTGAACACATCATCAAACAAGAAAATAATTTTACCAGAAGGTATTTACAGCATCCAATTATCGAAGAAAAAGCGATTGATCTAGGCGCTAATTCCTATTATTTTGTAGGATATGAAAATAATACGCTGTATTTAGGAAATTATACTGCTCCACTTGTTTTAACGAGTGTTGATACCAATACAGATCAAATCATTTCCAAAAAGATTGATTTGGACTATAAAGATCATCCTTTTAAATCCATTATGATGCGTGTCAAAAATGGTAGCTTTTATTTGTACGACGGAACAGTTCCTGTTATTTACAAAGGAAAATTAACCAATTTACATGCAGAAACCATCAGTTTAAATGATGCTTTTTTCAATCAATTGATTGTGATTGATTCTACAAGCTTTGCAATTCGTACACAAAGTAGCACAACGAATACGCAGATTTTAGGAAAGCTGAATTTAAACAAACAGCCAAAAATAGAATTGATTTCAACTATACTCGAAAAACAAATTGATGGTGTTTTTGATACAGATGGATTGTTGGTTTCTGATTCATATACAAATGAGTTGGTTTATACTTATTACTACCGCAATCAATTTATTGTTATGGATCAAGATTTACACATCAAACACAAATTAAATACGATTGATACTACTCGTCAAGCAAAAATTGAAGTTAGCCATCTATCGGATGGAAAAAATAAAATGAGCGCTCCTCCACTTTTAGTGAATAAAAAAATGGTTGCACATCGACATCTCTTGTTTAATATCTCTAAGCTAATGGGGAAATTTGAATCCCCAAAACAGTGGAAACAAGTGGATGTAATTGATGCGTACCGAACAGATCGTAGGCATTATATCGGAAGTTTTACTGTACAACATCGCGAAGAAAACAAACTTTCTGATTTTTTAGTGACTGATTCTCATTTTTATGCTCTAATTGGAAATGAATTGATTGTTTATAAACTAAAGCCGGCTATAACCGATCAGTTTAAAGCAGGAAAAGCCGAAAACCTGTAATAAAAGTAGGCAAAACTAAAATTCACATTAAAATGAAAAATTTAAAACAAATTATTTTACCAGCTGTCATTGTATTAATGGGGACTGGTGCAGCTTTCGCTACAAATCAGGCGAAGAAAGCTGGATGGGATCCTGGAGATCCGATTTATCGAATAGATCAAGAAGAACCATGTACATTGGTTGAGGATTTTGAATGTAGTAGCATTCCAGGTAATTTTTGTACTTATCAGCCAGGTGTACATCTTTA
>NZ_DKHL01000058.1:0-6820 GCF_002453775.1 Empedobacter sp. UBA6745 | reverse complement strand
ATTTCGGGAACAGCTTGTAATGTTCAGCTATTTGAAAAAACAAATTAATAATTTATAAAAGGAGACAGCTTCTACAGCTGTCTCTTATTTTTAATCCAATCAATTTCAGTGTTTTTTAAAAAAAAATCGAACCAATTTATAATCCTCTGATTTAAATCTTTTGCCTTTGATGGATTCATTATAACATGCTTTTCATTCGGGTACAATAACAACTTTCCTTCTTTTTTTAAAAGTCTCATTGCTAAATACATGCTAACACTTTGTTCCCAATTGACATGATAATCTTCTTTTCCAGTCCATATTAATACAGGTGTATGTAGGTTTTCTAATTGGAGTAAAGGAGACTGCTTTAAATAATTTTCTTTTGAATCATAAAACATTGAACTCATTTTAAAAAACTCTTCCTCGTATCTCCAAAATTGTGGTTTTGATCCATTCCACCCCATCGAAAAGTACCAATTCACAATATCAAAAATACCTGAGCCACTAACAGCGGCTTTAAACAAATTCGTACGATTTACGATATAATTTACTTCAAAACCGCCATAAGAATGGCCTATTAATCCTATTTTATCTCTATCAATATTCGCTTCTTTTAATGCTTGATTGGTTGCCTCAACTGTACATTGTAGTGCTGATTCGCCTGGTTGATCTAAATCGACTATTATATCTGGTAGTAAAACAAAATAGCCTTGTGATGTATAAAAATCAGTATTAAAACCATTAGCTGAGCTTACTTCTGGCAATTGAAAATCATTCACTAAATGTGATTGTTTTTGGTAGATATGGACAATCATCGGATAATATTTGGTTGTATCATAATCAAACGGATAATACAATATTGCTTTTACTGATTTCCCATTTATAATAGATTTTATTTCTTGAAAACGACGTTTTTGAATAATTGAATTAACTGCTTCAACCCGAATGGTTGCTTTATTCTTCTCATCTATTTGAACAATACGAGGAGATTTTAAATAACCTTGCTCTATTACATACAAATTCTTATTTTTTAACGAAACTTTCTTAACATCTTGCGATGTGTTATAAATTTCATTAAATCGATCACAACATTTATAAATTTTGTACTGATTATTTTCGTTTAAAGATTGTAAATAAATGATTTCATCTACTTGATTTTTAGCTTTATTTCTAGTTATTAAAAACGTAAAAGTACCCGTTTGTTTTGTAGATTCAATTAATTGTTTCAGCTTTTTTGTATGAAGATTATATTCCCATATCCCTTCTTTAGCTGTTAAAAAAACACGTGAATTATCATAAAATTTAGCTGGCTGAAAAGCTTCATTTTTAAAATAATCATCAACGGAGAAACCAGCTTTTATTGAAGTGGTCAAACTTTTCTTTTTGTCTTCTAATACATCATATATCCACCAATTATTTTCTTTGAAATAGATAAATTTATTATGATCAGAAAGTATTAATTTATTTCTGTTGTAATCGTCAAAATCTTCAACTATTAACTTTTGATTCATTGTTTCTAGATCCATTAACTTAACATCAACATGATCCCGTAAATGACGATAACTTCTGTATCTATTCTTGTCGAATAAAAGTAGATATTGCGTTCCTAAAAATTCGTAATTGACATCTGATAGAGCTATTTTATGATTAATATGACCATCATTCAATCTCACAAAGATCAATTCTTTTTGACTCTTCGGTTTTTGAATAATAATTTGATCATCAGAGGTATCCCAAATTTCTACATCTTCTGATTTTTTTAAAGTATAATCAGATTGAAATGTATTTTCTAAAATGAGTAAATTATTGTCTTCATTAATAATCTTAAGATTTTTACTCTTGTTTAAGTCATGAAGTAATTTGACCTTAGTCCCATTGCTTTTTACATAAAATAAATCTTCTCCTTCTTGTTTAATATAATCATATTGATTGAATTCATTCCATCTTAATGACTGGTACTTAACACCATCTATTTGAAAAAGAAGATTTATATTTTTATTCAATTCATACACATCAATGGTATGATTCGTTTTTTCAATTACTAATTTATCATTTTCCCATTTGTAATCTATTACATCAATAAACTTTATTTCATTTCCTAATTTTCCATTATTTATTGTATTAATGTAAAGCGTATTACCTTCTTTTTTCGCTACAAAAAATTGCTTATTAGAAGTTTCAATCATTTTCTTATAATGCGGAATTGTTTTTTTATTTTGACTTTGGATGTTATATAGTACAAGACCTTCATTTTTTTCATCATATAAAAAATACTTATCACTCAACCAATGATAATTCATTATTCTACCAAGTCGTATTTCATCTGCTTTTTTATTATTTTTCAAATAATAGACAGGCAATTCATGGTTTTTATTTTTAGTAAATAATATATTTTCATTGTTTGCATCTACAAATTCAACGGTATAAAATTGATTAAAATAAGTTTCCAATGAATCTAATTTCTGTTGTTGACCAGAAATATAAATTGAAATTAAACAGATATAAAAGCTTAATATAAATCTAATAGCCATCATTTTGGGGTTTTAAATTATTATTCAATAAAATCTCCTTTTCTGGTAAAGGCAATTTTTCCATAAATGGTTTCCAAGTTGGTATACTATTTTGTAATTCATTTAATCGATTCCATCGTTTCAAATCAAAAAAACGATGTCCATATTCTGTAAATAGTTCATGTTTATATTCATCTAAAATAGCTTGCTCTAAGTCATGTTGAGATAAATTAGAAAGCATAGGTAAATTGGCTCTTTTACGAATAAGGTTTAAATCATTTTCAGCTTCTCTAAAATTGGAAAGCTGAAAATTAGCTTCTGCACGTATCAAATACAATTCAGCTAATCGAAGTACCACACTATTCTCTACATTAACTGTTGACGAAGCATTGGGCGCTTTGTATTTGTATGGTTGATACCAAGTACCCTGATTGTTATTTAATTTCTTTATCCAAATTTCTTTTCTTTGATCTCCCTTCTCGAAAGAGTTGACGAAAGTGGGTTTTAAACTTACAAAAGCTGGAGGTAGAGCATTTAACATAAAAACATCTGCTTCCAAGGAATTTCCAGTTGCTAAATGAGGTGAAAAACACCATAGAATAGATTTACTTTCTTTCAAAAATTCTTTGCTAAGATCTTGTTCTAATGTAACACCAGCCGTTTGAATAACATCATTTGCATGCTGTTTGGCTTTTTCCCATTGTTTGGTTTGTGCATAGTATTTAGCTTTTAAAGTTTTTAACGATGTAAGATTTAATCGTGTTTTAGATGTGTTTTTCGTTCCTTTCAAAAACAATTCTTCTGCTACTAAATAATCTTGTTCTATTCTTTCATAAATTTCCTTTTCTGGTGTTTTATGAACAAGTTTATTTTGTAAATAATCTGTCGTTGTGATGTATGGGATTTCGCCAAACAATTGAGTCAAATACATGTGCAACATTCCACGCATTGTATAGGCTTCTGCTAATACTGTTTGTTTGTATTGATTTTCTAATAATGTACTTTTTTCTACCCCCTCTATCAATGCATTTAATCGATATATTTGATTATAACTTGTGTTCCAGCTAGTCAACACCAATTCATTTCGAGTGGATAGCGTGTGTTCATAAAACTNNACTCTTTTTGACCAAGTAAATTGATGGAATATAAGTCGAGTTCATCTGTGTATAACCCCAATAAATACGTCATACCAGAATTATTACCAGTTAATAATCCGTTATCTCTTAAGCTTGCATAGATATTTAACAATGCAGCATCTGTCGTTTTTTTATCTTCAAATACTTCTGCGCTTACAAGTTGTGTATTTGGTGTATCAAGATCTAAGAAGTTGTCGCAACTTGTCAAAAGAATTAAAGCGATTAATCCTTGTTTTAAGTGTATAAAAATTGATTTCATAATGTTAAAAGTTTAATTGTAATCCAAGTGTATATTCTTTCAGAGGTGGCAAATACCCTGATAAAACAAATTCGGGATCAGCACCAAAATAATTGGTTAGCGTCCATAAATTTTGTCCGTTGAGAAACAATTTTAGAGAAGAAGTGTTTGCAATTTTAAATTGATAGGAAATGGAAATATTCTTTAAACGGATATAAGAACCATCACTTACCGATTGATCACTTTGTTTAAAATTATTATAGGCTTGCGAAGCGAGCGTTTGGCTTCCAGTACTGTATCGTTGATACTTGGCTGATGGATTATTTGGTGAATATGCATCTAGAAACTCTATCGGTTGATTGGTTAAACTTCCTGGAATGAAACTTTGAGCGATATAATTGATACTATTTTGTTTCACGAATTGAAATAGTACATCAAGCCCAACGTTTTTATACTGCACTTGATTTGACCATCCTCCAAACCATTTTACACCCACATTTTTAATAACCTGCTTATCTTCAGTATTTATTTTTCCGTCTTGATTAAAATCTTTGAATGTATGTAATCCAGTTATTGGGTCTATACCAGTCCATTCGTATAATTTTTTAATTGTAATGGGTTGACCAATAACATAAGTATTGGCATAAGTAGAACCTTCTAAATCGGGAAATGACACTAATTTATTTTGTGGAAATGATAGATTTAAACTACTTTTCCATTGAATAGCGTTTTGCAATGGTTTTGCTGAAAGTTCAATTTCAATTCCTTTGTTCTCTACTTTTGCAGGTAAATTAGATTGAATGGATGAAAAACCTGTTGTTCCTGGTAAAGGGATTCCGACCAATTGATTTCCAGATACATTTCTATACCATGCAAATGAAAATCCTATTCTATCCCTAAAAAAAGATAAGTCAAGAGCGAATTCTAATTTCTTATTTTTTTCCCAACTAAAATTAGGATTATACAAACTATTTGGCTCTAAACCTGTAACCTGATCATACGTTCTTGCCTTTGTAACATAGGTATCCAAGTATTGATAATCACCAATCAAATCATTACCTGTAATCCCATAACTACCTCTTATTTTTCCGAAGCTTAACCAAGATGATTCGTTGAGAAAGTTTTCTTTCGAAAAAATCCAAGCTGCTCCAATTGCACCAAAATTCCCATATTTAAAATTTTGTCCAAAACGACTTGATCCATCACGACGACCAGTTAAGTTTATAAAGTATTTGGATTGGTAGTTATATCCAAATCTACCGTAAACAGATTGATAGGTATAATCTATGATAGGTTGTGCACTAATTGTTTTTACACTTGCAGAAGATAAATCGTTTAGCAATGAGTTACTCAGAAAATTAGAAGCCGAAATTCCTAATCCATTTGTTTGTCTGTGTTGAAATGTTAATCCAACAAGATTTGTAAAGTGGTGTTGATTTATACTTTTATTGTACTCTAATCGTGGTTCTATGTTATACGACATAACTTTCTGATCGTATCGTAATACGTTAGATCGTTCACTCCCATAATTATAATTTGGGTTGTATATCGTAGATGGACTTACCCGATTTTCTATTGATTGACTATAATAAATCCCTATATTATTCACTAAACTTAATCCTTCAATTAATTGAATTGAATTCAAAATAGAGTGATTCATCATATCACCATTGCTAGTATAATAGCTTCTGAGTGCAGCTAATGGATTTACAAACGTATTGTTTTGCCAATTCAGTTCACCTTGTTCATTGTATAAATTTGGAGCATTCGGAGCTAAGCTTATAACACTTGAAAACAAATCGGTAGAAGGTAATTTATTGACAGATCGACTTAAATTACCTTTATATCCAATAGAAAATCGTTGATTAGGAGAAGTGTAATTTAAACTAATTAAAGCATTTGTCTTTTTTAATCGAAATGGTTCTGGATAAACAGTTGTTGCTTCAAAATGTCCAATACTCATTAAAAATTGAAATTGATCTGAGGCTGCGTTTATACTTAATTGGTTATTGCTTTTAGAAGAAATGTGCCCTACTAATTCGTTAAACCAATTGGTTGACGAATTTTCATCCCAACTTCCATTTATATCATAGGCATTTGTTGGATAAGTTTTAATTCCATCATTTTCAAATGCTGTTCTTCTCATTGCTAAATAATCAGACGTATTCATTAATCTTAATCGATTCATTACTTTACCCACTGTGTAATCTGAATTATACGCAATATTTAGTTTTCCACTTTTTCCTTTTTTAGTTGTTATCAGTACTACTCCATTGGCTCCACGCGAACCATAAATAGCTGTAGCATCGGCATCTTTTAAGATTTCTATACTTTCTATTTCTTTAGGATTCAGAAAATTAAGAGGATTAGATTCCCCATAAGGTAGAATACCAGACGACAGCCCTACACTTGTTGTATTTCCACTTCCAAAAGGTACACCATCTACAATATAAAGTGGTTCGTTCCCTTCTCGTCTTAGGCTATTTCGTCCACGTATCTGGATATCAAACCCACCACCTGCATTTCCAGAGTTTTGTACGATACTCACACCAGCCAGCCGTCCTTGTATGGCAGAAAGCACATTATTCACAGGCTGATTCTCAATTTCTTTTGCGGTAACACGTGCAATAGATCCTGTTCGTTCTTTGTCTTTTACAGCATAGTAACCCGCATTCACCACCACATCTTTGAGTTGAATCCCCTCCTCCTCTTCTTTTGTGAAACGAACATTGATCACGCTTCTATTCAATACCTCTTCTTCACGAATAGGAAAATCCAATTGCTCAAAAATTAGCTTTGCATTATCCTGTTGTAAAATCAACGAATACTGTCCATTAACATCGGTAAAAGTGGAATTATCAGTTCCCTCCTCTTTTACCATTACGCCCACTAATGGGACTTGAAGTTCTTTTACCGTTCCAGTCACGGTTTTACCTGTTTGTGCCAACAATGGT
>NZ_DKHL01000017.1:0-69420 GCF_002453775.1 Empedobacter sp. UBA6745 | reverse complement strand
TAGTACTTCCATCAGCATATTTAATTGTTACAATATAAACACCTTTGCTAAGTGCTGATAAATTAAGCTCTGTAGCTGGTTTCATATTTGCTAATGTTCTTCCAGAAAGATCAGTAACAACAATAGAAACAGCATCTTTAACATCAGAGATTCTTAACACATCTTTGAATGGATTAGGATATATTGATATCGTAGTTTTACTCATGTCTGACACGCCTAATTTTCCTACATTAACAGTATAATCTTCCATCTCACCATATGCCTCGTTTGCATTATTTGGTCCGCAAGCGAAATGATGACCAAAAGCATCTGCTTTTGATGCAGATAATACAACTCTCATTCTTGTTTTTCCTAATTTTGCATCAGCAGGAATAATTACATCTTTAGTAAGAACTTCAGCAAGTCCTGTTCCTACGTATGTATACTCATTTTCTTCAAAAGTACCATTCTGGTTAAAATCAATCCACACACCTACAGATTCATATAACCAACCATCACCTGAAGGTCCAACTTTTACAGAAATAGGATAAGTTCCTCCAGTAGACACTTCTGCAACCAATGATGTGAAATCAGAATAACCTGTTGCTCCGCTACAACTAGAATCTTTATTAACTCCTGCAAATGTTACATTTTCAATAACATCACCATCGTTACAAATCATATTAATTCCGTTGTTACAGTAAGTGTAGTTAGCAGCTGTTGTGAATGAAATCTCTTCACATCCTGTTGCATCACCCGTTTCATTTGAAGCTACCACTTTTACAAAATATTTTGTATTGGCAGATAAAGAAACATTATAACTTGTTTCTGTAACTTCTTTACCATCTTCTATATCGTAAGTTCCAGAAGCAGTTCCTATATATACTTTATATTTATCTGCATTATCAATAGTATTCCAAGTGATTTTAGTAGTTGTCATTACATCAACTGCATCTTTTATTGGAGCTGTAATTGTAACACAATCAGGAAGTGTTGCTACCCCTTCTTTTATATCAATTGTATAATCTTCGACTTGACCATATGTAGTGTTTCCACATGGCTGAGGATCTGTAGAATATGTTGTTCTAACTCTCATACGAGTTTTTCCTAATTTTGCATCAGAAGGAATTTTCACAACCCCAGTTGATGTAGCTGCATTTACAGTCATATTTGTTTTTTCGTTGTCTGTAAACACTCCATCTTGATTATAATCTATCCAAACACTTGTTTTATCACCATAGAAATTAGAAATCTTAACCTCAATTGGGTATTTATTATTAGTTTGAACATTCCCTACAATATTAGTGAAATCTTCGTATCCGTTATTATTATATAAAGCTGTCGAAGCATTATCTATATCCGCGAATTTAACATTAAAAATTCTTTCAAAACTATTACTTGTAGAAGTCGCTTGAGCATCACAATATGTAAGTGCAGTAGATTTTACATTAATTGTATACTCTTCTACTTGACCATTTCCAATATCTGAACAAGCAGTAGAAAGAGCATTATGAATAACAGTAGTATTTGTGAAATTATACTTCACTCTCATTCTCTTGTCTCCGGCTTTAACACCTGTTGGAATAACTAAATCTCCTTTTAAATTAATTACACCACCTGTTACAACATTTGACACCAACATTGTTGCTGTTGTATTGAAATAAGCTTCTCCCGCATCATCAAAATCACCATCTTCATTCCAGTCGACGTATATAGTAGCAGCAAAATTATTACTTCCTGATCCTATTCCAGATAAAGTAAATGGCACTGACGTTACATCATCATTCATTTCGAATTTTGTTGTTGTAAAATTTTGATGAGCTTCAAACGCTCCAAAAGTAGTAGCCGTTTCATCAGATATTTTTTCAACATCTCCAAATTTGAATGATTTGATTGGGAACATCTGAGCAGGAATAGTAGTAATAATCGGTCCACAATAAGGAGCTAACGCATTTTCACCTGTTGTAAATGTAGTTTCCACACAACCTACAGCATCTCCTAAACTATTAGTTGCAACAATTTTAGCAAAATATTTCGTATTAGCCGCCAACGCTTGAGCTGCAGGTAACATATAACCTGAAGATAGTTCTTCTCCATTTATTGCATTGTAATTAGCTGACACACTTCCTAAATACAATTTGTAAGCATGTGCATTTGCAGCAATTCCCCATGTAAAAGTTGGTCTAACAAAAACACCTGTCGCACCATCTACTGGAGTAGAAAGAGTAGTACAACTTGGAAGAGCATCAACCTTTTGTAAAATAGAAATATTATCTAAAAATACTAATGCTCCGTTAGTATTATTCGCACTTGAACTTGTTACTGAAATTCTAAACCTAAAATTTGCTCCATTAACAATTCCATCAGCTATAGAGGCTGTAACATGTACACATTCACCTGTTGTTCCACTATATGGAATCGTAGAAACTGTTGTAAAAGTAGTCCCTGTAGAAGCAGTAGAATATTGTACAAGAATATCTCCTTTAAGTTCCCCTACATTATTTTGTAAGAAATCCTCTATGACATAATCAAAGCTAATGTCAACTTGCTTTCCATTAGTCACCATCGCTGCAGGCTTAGTATAAGTAAGAGTAGCTGTTTTTCCAGAGGCAGCAGTTCCCACTAAAGCAGCTCCCCTAGCTCTATCAGCTCCAGTACACCCCGCGTTATTATACACTCCTGTATAGTTAGCTGGTGTATAACCTCCAGCTCCAACCCAAGTCGACGGAAGCGTTCCTTCGAACCCCTCTTTAACTGAGACTTGTGCATTCGCGCCAATTCCTAGCGCCATACCACATAATAGTAAAATTTTCTTCATAAATATTAATTAAATATTAGTAATACAAACATACATTTTTAATATCAATACGAAAAAAATAAAGGAAATTATTTAACTAATAATCAATAAAAACATTATTTTAATTAATTATTAAACACTATTTAAGAAAATAAATCTATATTTATTAAAAATAAATAAAAAGAATTCAACAAACTACATTCGGTTTTTTTCATAAAAAATGTCTCTAAAAAGTATAATTTTAGAGACATTTTTTAAAACTTTTTTTTATTTCATTATTTTGAGAATATCAACCAATTGCTGATTGATTTCTCCTGTTTGATAATCCATCGGTGCAGGCGCGCGATCAATCATAATATTTCCTTCTTTGTCTAAAATAATAAAAGTCGGGATATATTCTATCTTATAATCAAAGCCAAAGTTATCTTCTCTTCCTGCAAATAACTGTACACCAGACATCTGATTTTCTCTCACCATTTTTTCCCAAATTGGCTTATCTTCTAATTTATCCAAAGAAACACTTACAAAATGAATTGGTGCATTATGAAATTGTTTTTCCAATTCTTTCATAAAAGGAATTTGAACTTTGCAAGGTCCACACCATGTTGCCCAAATATCCATGTAGACATATTTTCCTTTGAAATCTGATAAGTCAAATCGTTTTCCATTGATATCAGCCAAAGAAAAATCTGGTGCTTTTATCAATTCTTTCGGAATTTCTGATTCTGGTGATTCTTTTTTTGCAACAGAATCAATCTTTTCTATTTCAGCAGATTCTTCAATTTTTTGTTCGGATTTATTACAACTAAAAAATGTAAAAAACATTGATAGTAATAGTAGTTTCGTTTTCATTTTATTTTTCAAATAAGTATTAAAAAACTTGATAATATCTATAAGTCTTTCGTCAAAAATAAACATTTAAACGTTAGCAATTTCATAAAATACCTCAATTCACTTGACAAAGGGGTATCTGACATCGTATATTTGCAAAAAATTGTACAATTATGAAAATGAAAACCTCCGATTTCGACTTTACTTTACCTGAAGAACTTTTAGCAGATCGCCCTTCTGAAAACAGAGACGAAGCTCGCTTAATGGTTGTTCACCGTGACACCGGAGAAATTGAACATAGACAATTTAAAGATCTTATCGAGTATTTCGACGAAGGAGATGTAATGATTCGTAACAATACGAAAGTTTTCCCTGCTCGTTTGATGGGTAACAAAGAGAAAACTGGTGCTCAAATCGAAGTTTTCTTGCTAAGAGAATTAGATGCTGAGACTCGTTTATGGGATGTTTTGGTTGATCCTGCGCGTAAAATTCGTATCGGAAATAAATTATTCTTCGATAATGATGATACATTAGTTGCAGAGGTTGTTGACAATACAACTTCTCGTGGACGTACTTTACGTTTCTTATTTGATGGATCTTACGAAGAATTCCGTGCAAAATTGAAAGAATTAGGAGAAACTCCACTTCCAAAATATATTTTACGTGATGTTGAACCAGAAGATGCAGAGCGTTACCAAACAATTTATGCAAAACACGAAGGAGCTGTTGCTGCACCAACAGCTGGTTTACACTTTTCTAAACACTTATTAAAACGTTTAGAAATTAAAGGTGTTGATTTTGCTGAATTAACATTACACATTGGTTTAGGAACTTTTCAAGCTGTAGAGGTTGAAGATTTATCTAAACACAAAATGGAGTCTGAGCAAGTTATTATTCCTCAAGAATCTGCTGATCTTGTAAATCGTGCAATTGACGAGAAGAAAAAAGTTTGTGCTATTGGTACAACTTCTATGCGTTCTATCGAATCTTCTGTTTCTGCAGATGGTCATTTAAATGCATTTGATGGTTGGACGAACAAATTTATTCACCCACCATACGATTTCTCTATTGCAAATTGTATGATTACAAACTTCCACACACCAAAATCTACATTAATCATGATGATTTCTGCGTTTGCTGGACACGATTTAACAATGAAAGCATACAACGAAGCTGTAAAAGAAGGATACAAATTCTACTCTTACGGAGATGCAATGTTAATCTTATAAGACAAGTTTGAGTACAACAAAAAAAGATATACGAAAGCTTTCACAAGCTGAGATTGAAGATTATTTCAAAGAGATTGGAGAAAAATCATTCCGCGCAAAACAAGTGTACGAATGGTTATGGAAAAAGAATGCGCATCAATTTGATGACATGACGAATATCTCAAAAGCTCTACGTGAGCAATTGGGAGAATCTTTCCAAATTCAACCTGTTGAAGTTGATCTTCTACAAAAATCTAACGACGGAACCATCAAGAATGCTGTTAAGCTTCATGATGGTAACGTTGTGGAATCTGTTTTAATTCCGACTGATTCTCGCACAACTGCCTGCGTTTCTTCGCAAGTTGGTTGTAGCTTGGATTGTACTTTTTGTGCAACAGCGCAATTAAAACGTATGCGTAACTTAACAGCTGCCGAAATCGTTGATCAAGTTGTGATTATCGATGAAGAAAGTAAACGTTATTTCAATCGTCCTTTAAGCAACATCGTATTTATGGGAATGGGAGAACCTTTGTTAAATTATAACGAAGTAATTTCTGCCATCAAAAAAATTACATTGCCAGAAGGATTGGGAATGGCGCCAAGACGAATTACAGTTTCGACTTCGGGAATTCCTAAAATGATTGAAAAACTGGCTGATGAAGATTTACGCGTTAACCTTGCGGTATCTTTACATTCGGCTCGCGAAGAAGTTCGTAATGTGATTATGCCTTTTTCTGTTAAATTTCCGTTGACGGATTTAATGGATAGCCTTCAATATTGGTACCAACAAACAGGTTTACGAATCACCTTCGAATACATTGTTTGGGGCGGTGTTAATGACAAAAAAGAAGACATTGATGCATTGGTGAAATTCTGTCGAAAAATTCCTTCTAAAGTGAATATTATCGAATATAATTCGATTGATGACGGAATCTATAAACAAGCATCAGAAGAAGCTGTTAACAATTATATCAAAGCTTTAGAATCCAACAATATTGTGGTAAATGTACGTCGTAGCCGTGGAAAAGATATTGATGCAGCTTGCGGACAATTAGCCAATAAAACTGGAAATGATTAAAAAAATAATCAAATGAAATATTTAGCCATATTTTTATTTTTGATTCTAACTAAATTCTCTTTCGCGCAAATAGTAGAAAACATCGATACAATTTCTATTGATGATTATAAAATGGAAAGTATCAACTTACCTCCTACTTTGAACGAAATTTCGACTTTAGAATATGAAAAAGACGATAAAAATGTGGCTTCTTTTTGGGGTTTAAACGATTCTGATTCCAAACCAGAATTGTATCGTTTTGATGCAAAAACAGGTGAAATTATCAATACAATTTTCATCACAAATGCTTCAAATATCGATTGGGAAGAAATGTCTTCGGACGATAATCGAATTTATTTTGCAGATTTCGGAAATAATTTGGGCAAACGAAAAGATTTAGCCATTTATTTTATAGAGAAATCAAACATTGATTATTCAAAATCTTATCAGCAATTAAAAGCTGAAAAAATAGAATTTTATTATCCTGAACAAGAAACTTTTCAATTCAAAAATATGACAACAAATTGGGATGCAGAAGCATTTTTTGTCTACCAAAATCAATTGCATATTTTTACAAAAGAATGGTCAAATATGGCAACGTCTCACTATGTTGTTCCTATTGATTCTTCTAAAAAACACGCAGCCAAAAAGTTAGAAACTTTTCCTACAAATTACGCTGTAACTGCTGCTTATATCGATGCTAATGTAAATAGTTCTACCAAAGGAATTTATCTATTGGGCTACACAAAAGAAGCGTTAACTTTTATCAATTGGTTTGATTTGCCAAAAGATAACAATCAGTTATTCTTCACTTCTCAAGTTAAAAAAATAAGTTTACCTTTGGGCTTCACGACACAGTTGGGACAATTGGAAGGGATTTCAGTTTTGCCAACCGAAAACAAAATTTGTTTTAGCGGAGAGGAATTTAACTATAAAGGATTCTATGCAAAACAGGTTGTACATTGCATCAATAATTTTACGAATTAAAAAACTAAATTTTGGGTAACACGGTAGATTTGATTAAAGCTCCGATCGCGGAGGAAATGAAATTGTTTGAACAGAAATTCTTCGAATCGATGAAGAGTAATGTTTCACTTCTTGACCGTATTTCCAATTATATCGTGCGCAGAAAAGGAAAACAAATGCGTCCGATGTTTGTCTTTTTAACTGCAAAATTGAATGGCGAAGTACAAGAACGTACCTACCGTGCGGCTTCTTTTATCGAGCTTATTCACACTGCAACTTTGGTTCACGATGATGTCGTGGATGATAGTACATTGCGTCGTGGTTTCTTTTCACTTAATGCAATTTGGAAGAACAAAGTAGCTATTTTGGTTGGAGATTATTTTTTATCAAAGACCTTAATTATTTCGACTAAAAATAAAGATTTCGATTTACTTGAAGTTGTTTCAGTTGCGATACAAGAGATTTCGGAGGGTGAATTATTACAAATCGAAAAAGCACGTAAACTTGATATTACTGAAGATGTCTACTTCGAAATTATCCGAATGAAAACCGCAACGCTTATTGCCGCTTGTTGTGAAGCTGGTGCTCGTTCTGTTGGTTGTACGGAAGAAGTTGCAAAGAAAATGCATCGCTTTGGTGAATTGGTTGGAATTGCGTTCCAAATCAAAGATGATTTGTTTGATTATACCACTTCTAATGCCATTGGAAAGCCTGTCGGAATTGATATTAAGGAACAAAAAATGACATTACCTTTGATTTATTCAATCAATACAGCGAATGAAAAAGACAAAAAATGGTTGATTAATTCGGTAAAACGTTACAACAATGACAAAAAACGTGTACGAGAAATTATTCAGTATGTGAAAGATCACGGCGGAATTGAGTACACGCAAAAAATGATGAAAAAATATAGCCAAGAGGCTTTAGATATACTATACGAATTTCCCGAAAATGAATTTCGAAATTCATTGGAAACCATGGTGAAATACGTTATCGAAAGAGAAAAATAACAAAAGGACTTCTAATTGAAGTCCTTTTTTGTATATTACGATATTGTAAAGCTTTTAAATGAAAAAAGATAATATCATACTTACTATTTCACTATTTTCTCCTCTTTTGTTTTTAGGTTGTATTGTTGCATATTTTTTTCTTTCTCCAAAAACTTATTCTCCTTATGAGTACTATAAAACAATTCATTACAAAGGAAATGTTCAAAAGATATATACAAAATATGAAAGTAGAGGAAATCGATTAATGGTTAGAGTAAAATATTCAGATTATTATTTACCTTATGAAAATGCTAATCAATTTATCGAAATAGGTGATTCAGTTGTCAAGAATAAAGGTGAAACATCTTTACATATTTTTAGAAATAAAATTTTAATAAAAAGTTTAATTATAGAATAAACATATCTAATCATATTACAATTAAAAATCTCATTAAAATCTTCTTAAATTACTCACAAAAAAAGCTGCTACAAATTGTAACAGCTTCCATATATTATTCTAAATATTTATTAATTTAAATTCTTTTGATAAATATAATCATCCATAATGTATCCATTTCCGATGTCAAATGTTTTTGATTCCATATTCTTGAAACCATTTTTCTCATAAAAACGAATTGCTTTCGCATTATGTTTATTCACCGTTAAATGAACAGCTTTTGCGCCTTTTTCTTTCGCATAATCCACAACTCTATTCAACATCAATTGTCCAATTCCTTTGGTTTGATTAGACTCTTTCAAGTAAATTTTAGATAAGAAAACAGTATTATTTTCATCTAATTTATAATGTAAATAACCAGACGGAACATTATCAATTTTCAGGATTTCCCAAACATCTCCATTAGCAATTCCTTCGTTTACTTTATCATTATTATACATCATATCAATCATATAGTTGATTTGATCTTGCGATAATAAATCCTTGTAACATTCGTTCCAAATCTCACTTGCCAAAGGTTGAACCAAATGAATATTTTTCTCATTAACCGTATGAAAATGTGGATAAACGTCTAATTTTACTGGATTTATTTTTTGATTAACTTCTAAATTTTGTAGAATTTCATCTTTACGTTTATCAATTTCGCCTTCTAACATTTGCAATGTCCATTTACGTTTTAATGAATTGTAATAAAACATTCCGATTCCAATATATAAAAAGACTTGTACAGCAATTGACACATAATTTTCTGCCAAAAATTTATTCATTTTAAGGCTATTTTCCATCAAATTATCCATAGATGAACTATTAAAATTAACACCTATATCAATAATTCCTGAAGCAAACAATAAAACAAATACAAAAGAAAAAGCAATTTCACCCGCTATGTATAATCCTACTGCTGATAAAACCGTTTTTAATTTATCCTTTTTGAAAAATTTTGCTAAGAAATAGAACTGAAAACTAAATATGATGATTAGAAACACTGTTTATTATATTTTTATGTCTTACAAAGTTAATGAAAAACTAAGCTAAACCATTATATTTGTATGAAACAAATCAAAACAAAAAGTGATTTATTATGTATAGCGATAAATTTCAAAACTACTTACAAACGCAATTGAATGATTTAGAAGAACAAGGATTATTCAAAAAAGAACGTATCATTGCTTCTCCTCAAAGTGAAGAAATTACATTAGAAAATGGTAAAACATTACTTAATTTTTGTGCGAACAACTATTTAGGATTATCTGATAATAAAGATGTTATCTCAGCTTCTCAAAAAATGTTAGATGACCGCGGATATGGAATGTCTTCGGTTCGTTTTATTTGTGGAACGCAAGATGTACACAAACAATTAGAGAAAAAAATCGCTGATTTCTTAGGAATGGAAGATACGATTTTATACGCTGCTGCTTTTGACGCAAATGGTGGTGTTTTTGAGCCTTTGTTTACGGAAGAAGATGCGATTATTTCTGATGAATTAAACCACGCTTCTATTATTGATGGTGTTCGTTTATGTAAAGCTGCTCGTTATCGTTATAAAAACAATAATATGGCTGATTTGGAGGCTCAATTGATTGCTGCTTCAGAAAAAAATCATCGTTTCAAAATTATTGTAACAGACGGAGTTTTCTCTATGGATGGTATCGTTGCAGACTTAAAAGGTGTTTGTGATTTAGCTGATAAATATGATGCTTTGGTAATGGTTGATGATTCTCACGCAACTGGTTTTATTGGAAAAACTGGACGTGGAACACATGAACACAACGAAGTAATGGGACGTGTAGATATTATTACATCTACTTTAGGTAAAGCTTTAGGTGGTGCAATGGGTGGATTTACTTCTGGTAAAAAAGAAGTAATCGAAATGTTACGTCAAAAATCTCGTCCATATTTATTCTCTAACTCTTTAGCTCCTGGAATTGTTGGTGCTGCTTTACAAGTGTTAGAAATGTTAGAAAATGATACAACTTTACGTGATAAAGTAATGTGGAATGCTGAATATTTCCGCAAAGAGATGGTTGCTGCTGGTTTTGATATTCCAGAAGGTGATGCTGCAATTGTACCTGTTATGTTGTATGATGCAAAATTATCTCAAGTAATGGCTGACAAATTATTAGATGAAGGTGTTTATGTAATCGGATTCTTTTTCCCTGTTGTTCCTCGTGATAAAGCACGTATTCGTGTACAATTATCTGCTGCACATACAAAAGAGCAATTAGATCATACAATTGCTGCTTTTACAAAAGTTGGTAAAGAATTAGGAGTGATTAAGTAAGAATCCTCAATCTTTATATACAAGCCGTTTCATATTTCGAAACGGCTTTTTTTTATTTCTTTTGTAACAGTAAACAAGAAGCAGAATAATTTCGCTTAAAATATTTCAAATAATACTTCATCATAAATCTCCAATCTTGGAATTTATAAAAAGGAAGAAAAATTCGTATTAATTTAATCGGAATTAACCTTGGTTTATCCTTCAATTGTTGATAAAAACTATATCCTGTTGTAATTTCTCTAGCATCTTCCAATTCAAAATTTTGAAATAAATCTTGATATAATTTAGATGGATTTGGTCTATAGTAACTCTCTACCGGATCTGGAGCTGGCGGAAAAATAAAAGAATTAGTTACAATTAAATAACCATCTTTCTCCAAAATTTCATACAATATTTTACAAAGCTTTTTTCGTTGTTCTTGATCGATATACATCAACACATTATTGAACAAAATACATTTCACTTTATATTTTTTAACTTCCTCTAAAAAAGCTAAATCATATAAATCTCCTACCAAATCTACTCCATCAGCAGATTTCATATCTAGATGAATTACATTTTCAGCTTCATTTGGAACTAAACTGAATATATTTTTCTGAATATGACTTTGTCGGTTCGTTCTGTATTCTTTTGTAGAACTACCTACATTTAAAATTGGATATGAATTTGATGATAAATTATTTATTTTTTCTCCGATCCAAATTGATTCTTCAATTAGCATTATTTTCTAGATTGGTTAGTATAAAAGTAATCAAATTCTTCAAAGTATATAAATTTTTAAACGCCACAAATTGTCTCTCAAAATCCTTACTTTTACAACAACTCAACGAAAGAAAATTTCAAAATGGCTCAATTCATAGAAAATGTTGTAAAAGATTTAGTCCAAAATCAAAAAAACTTTATCAACACCACTTTAGTTTTACCAGGAAAACGTCCCATGTTATTCTTCAAACAAGAATTTCAGCGTCAAGCGCAAAATATCATTCTTCCACAAATGAAAAGTATTGAAGAATTGATGAGCGAACTTTCTGGTTTAGAAATTATTTCTGGAATTAATCTATGGTTCAAAGCGTATCAAGCTTATAAAAAAATCGTTGACAAACCTGATTCTTTCGAAGATTTTATCAAATGGGGACCAACTGTTTTGAAAGATTTCGATGATATCGATGCTTCTTTGCAACCTGCGCATAAAGTTTTAGACTATTTGGTTTCAGTGGAACGAATTAGTCAATGGGGAGATGGAAAAATTGAGATTGGAAAAAATGAAATCATTCAAAATCACTTAACTTTTTGGGGAATTGTTTCAAAATTATATTTTCAATTGCAACAAGATCTGTTGGATTCAAAAGAAGGTTATGCTGGAATGGTTTTCAGAATTGCGAGCGAAAAAGTTGAAGAAATTGTTGAAAATAGAACTTCACATTATGTTTTTGCTGGATTTAATGCCTTAACAAAAGCAGAACAAGCGCTTATTTTTCGTTTAGAAAAAGAGAATCTAGCCACTTTATATTTTGATGCGGATAAATATTATTACGAAAATCCTAATCAAGAAGCGGGTTCTTTTCTTCGAAAATATAAAGAGAAAATAAAACCGATAAATTGGGTGGTTGATGAATTTTCGAAGCCAAAAAATTTGCAAACAATTGGTGTTGCAAAGCAAGTTGGACAAGCAAAATATATTGCAGATTTAATTAGAAATCTCAACGAAGATGAAATAAAAAATACGGCTTTGATTTTGGCTGATGAATCTATTTTACCTTCAATTCTTAATTCATTGCCCGAAAATATCACGCACCTTAATATTTCGATGGGAATTCCCTTGCGTTCGGTTCCATTAGCGCAGTTTTTCAAATCAATTTTTGAGTTGCAAATGAATCGGGAGAAGTTAGGAAAAGGGACCATGTTTTATTTCAAAAATGTCTTACAAATTCTTGAAAATAAAACATTATCTCTTTTTAGCACAGAAGAAAGTCGAAAATTAATTGGAGATATTCGATTACAAAATAGAATATTTAATTCTCAAAATTCGATTCAGAATTCGTTAGGAGAATCAATCTTTAAATCTATTTTTCATATTCCGAAAAGTATCACTGAATTTATTCATCATCTAAAAAATTGGACAGACGATTTATTGCATCATCCTTCGATGAACGATTTGTTGATGAAAGAATATTTATTCTTTTTCAAAAAAGTTTTCAATCAATTGCATGAAAATTTGTTGAGTGTTGATGATATCAAAGATTATAGAACCTTGTTTTTATTATACAATAAAATCGTTTCTTCTGAGACAATTTCCTTTATTGGAGAACCTTTGAAAGGTTTACAATTGATGGGATTATTGGAAACTCGTTTATTGAATTTCGATAATATTATCATGACTTCTGTGAATGATGAAATTTTACCTTTGGGACGACAAAACAATACATTTATTCCGTACGATATTCGTAAACAAATGAAATTGAATACTTTTACAGAAAATGATTCTATTTATGCTTATCACTTTTATCGTTTGATTCAGCGTGCGAAAAATGCTTATTTCGTGTATGATACCGAAGCTGACGGAATGGGCTCTGGAGAAAAATCTCGCTTTTTAGCTCAAATCAAATTTGAAAGTAATCACGAAGTGAAAGAAACTTTTGCTGCACCAAGTTTTGTCACAAAACCTTTGAAAGAAATCATTGTTCCAAAAACTGATGAAACAATGGCAAAGCTTCAAAATTGGGCTGAATATGGAATTTCACCTTCTTCACTTTCGACCTATTTACGCAATCCGTTAGATTTTTATGAGCAACGTGTTTTTAATGTAAATGAAGTCGAAGAAGCCGAAGAAATTGTAAGCGCAAGAACATTAGGAAATATTGTTCATGGTGCTTTGGAGGATTTGTATACGCCTTATATTGGACATATTTTGCATGAAAATGATTTCAAAAATATCGAAAAAATAAAAGATAAAACCTTACAAGAACATTTTAGCAAAGAATATAAAGATGGACATTTGGATAAAGGTCCAAATTATTTGATTTATAAAATTGCAGAACGAATTGTAGATGGCGTTTTGTCTAAAGATACGACTACAGCAAAGGAAAATGAATTTGTAATTCGAGCTTTGGAAAGCAAGCACGAAGTTGATTTTGCACTTACAAATGGCAAAATTGTAAAACTGAAAGGGGTAATTGACCGAATTGATTCTGTCAATAATCAAATCCGAATTATTGATTACAAAACTGGTTATGCGAAAGATATTTCGGTGAAAACCGAAGAAATAGAAACCGTTTACCAAAAAGAAGATAAAGCGAAACAATTACAATTAATTTTCTACGCACATTTATTTTATGCAGACAAAGAAAACTTAACTAAAGACATTGAATTGTGTATTTATCCAATCAAATTTCCAAATAAAGAATTAATTAAACTTTCGGTTGATAAAAACACCACCATCGATTATTCGATTGTCGAAAATTCTACAGCACCGATGTCAACATTAATCGAAGAGATTTTAAATCAAGAAATTCCGTTCAAACAACCAGAATAGTACTCAATACACTATAAAGAAAACCCTTTGTAAACACTACATACAAAGGGTTTTATATTTAATTTGGTGTATAAATCAATTTATATTCTTAATAATTTGCTAAAAAATAGTAGTTTTGGAAAAGTTTAAAATCGCATAATGAAAAACAATAAACTTTTTATAGCTATTATTATTGCCCTTCTTATCGGGGTTGCGCTTGGAGGATATGTACATTATAATACCTCGCCAGAATTTATTAAAACATTTTCGACTAACATAAAACTTCTTGGTACTGTTTTTATTCGTCTTATTCAGATGATTATTGCGCCTTTAGTTTTCTCAACTTTAGTAGTTGGTATTGCTAAAATGGGTGATATGAAAATGGTTGGACGAGTTGGTGGACGTGCAATGGGGTGGTTTATCACAGCTTCTCTTACTTCTTTGGTGATTGGTGCTATTGTTATCAATGTAATGAAACCTGGAGAAGGATTGAACATTGAGATCGATTCAAGTTCTGCTCAAGATTTATTAAAAGGTCAAGCTTCGCTTACATTAGAGCATTTCATTACACATATGATTCCTAAATCTGTTTTTGAATCATTTGCAACAAATGAAATCTTACAAATCGTTGTTTTCTCTATTTTCTTTGGTGTCGCGATGGCAGCTTACGGAAAAGAAGGAGAAATGATTACGAAAGCGTTAGACAAAATTTCGCATATCGTCTTAATCATGGTTGGATATATAATGTGGACTGCGCCATTAGGAGTTTTAGGAACTATTTCTGCTGCTATTGCAACGTACGGATTCGGTATATTCTTACTTTATGTTAAATATTTAATTGCATTTGTAATTGGTATTTTGCTTCTTTGGGCTGTTTTAATTTTGGTTGGATATTTCATCTTAGGAAAACGAGTAATCGACTTATTAAGACACATCAAAGCACCTTTACTAATTGCTTTCTCTACAACTTCATCAGAAGCTGTATTCCCAAAATTAGTTGAAGAATTAGAAAAATTTGGAGCTCAAAAGAAAATTATTTCGTTTACTTTACCGCTTGGATACTCCTTCAATTTAGATGGATCAATGATGTACATGACGTTCGCATCGCTATTTATCGCGCAAGTTTATGGAATTCACATGCCAATCGAGAAACAAATTTTGATGTTATTAGTCTTAATGCTTACTTCAAAAGGTGTTGCAGGTGTACCAAGAGCTTCATTAATTGTAGTGGTTGCAACTTGTTCGATGTTTGGAATTCCACCAGAAGGAATCGCATTGATTTTACCAATCGACCATTTCTGTGATATGGCACGTTCGATGACGAATGTTCTTGGAAATGCTTTATCGACTGTTGCAGTTGATAAATGGGAAGGACACCTCGCAATTGAGCAAACATATACACACGATGATGATCATCACAAAGCTTAAATAAATTGCTTTTCAAAAATATAACAAGAAATGCGACCTAATAAAGGTCGCATTTCTTGTTATAATATCATTCGTTAACCGATTACAATTCGTTATATTTCGGAAATTTAGGATGAACAATTCGTTTCCATTCCGGATGCTTTTTGATGTAGGCATACACATAAGGACAATACGGAAACAAAGGATTTTTATGTACCTCCAAATAAAACAATGTTTTTTCTACCAAAGCAGCCGCAACGCCTCTTCCTCCTAATTCTTCAGGAACTTCGGTATGAATCAATTTAATGATATCATCTTCTTGTTTATAATCTATAAAAGCGATGTATCCATCAACATTCAACTCAAAGCGCGAAGTTGATTCATTTTTTAGAACCTGTAAAGGAATTAATTCTTCATTCATTTTATTTCTTTTTTTATAACAATAATCCGATAAAAATCTGTTTTCAGAATTGATATACATCAAAAAAGCAACCAAAAATTTTGATTGCTATTTCCTACTATTTTATACTGATTTCAATTCTATTAACGTGATTTCTGGCCAAATCCCAACTCTTCCAGGATAAAAATGATAACCAAAACCTCTATTCACATTGATGATCTTTCCTTCAAAATCATAAAATCCTGCCCATTGCGGATATACATATTGCGCAGGACTCCAACGCAAACCAATTTTCGGAACTTCAATTCCCAACTGCATTCCGTGCGTATGTCCAGACAAAGTCAAGTCAAAATGTTTGGTATGATTCTTCAAAATTTCATTCCAATGCGAAGGATCATGTGACATCACAATCTTAAAATCTTCTGCATTTACATAATTCGAAGCTACATCAATATCTCCTAATTTCTTAAATCGTGTTCCCCAATTCTGAACGCCAATTAACGCAATTTTTTCACCATTCTTTGTAATAAATCGGTTTTCATTCAATAATAATTTCATTCCAATCTTAGGGAAAATCGCTTTGATTTTCTCGAAATTATCTTGTTTTTCTTCCTCCGTTTTCCAATCCGAATATTCACCATAATCATGATTTCCTAACACTGCAAAATTTCCGTGTGGCGCTTGTTTTATTTTCGAAAAAACATCGTACCATTTATCCATTTCCCAATGAAAATTATTCACAATATCTCCCGTAAACAACAATATATCAAACTCTTGTTGATTGATTAAATCGACTGCATATTCTATCTTTTCACGATTATCCAAACTTCCCGAATGAATATCTGTAATATGTAAAATCTTGAAACCATCAAACGATTTTGGTAAACGTTGATACGCTAATTTTTTCTTGATTACTTTGAAATTATATTTTCCTAAAGTCATTCCATAAATCAAACTAAAAAAAGGTATTGAAGCCACTGTTAATCCAGAAATCATCACAAATTTTCGGCGAGAAGGTAAATAAGAATCTTCTTTTGTTGGATGATTTGTTGCACGATTAAATAGCCAACCAAATCCTCTAAAAATATCTTGAACAAGAAAAAATAAAAACATAATCAATCGCGGAAAACCAAACAACATAAACAGACCTGTTGCCCACATTGTCGTTTGCGTTTGACCGACATTACGATCAAAAAAGATTAAATTATATCCAAAATTACCCAAAACAAGTAACCACAAAAGCATATTTCCGAAAAGAATATACTTGTTTTGAATAAATTTTTTAAAGTTAAAATACAGGTAAATTTCAAGTACGATTGAAATAATTATTAGCGTGATAACACTATTGGTAAACATTGTTTTGATTGATTTTTAACAAAAATAAAACATTTCCACACATAAATAACTTTTCATCAAATTCTTAACAGAACATTATAAAATTTATAGATGATTCTACACAAAAATTTGCGTGATAAAAACGTAACTTTGTAGCATATTTTTAAGCATAAATTATGAAAAATAGACTACCTGTAACGGTACTTTCTGGATTTCTTGGAAGCGGAAAAACGACACTTCTTAATCATATATTACACAACAAAAAAGGACTAAAAGTAGCAGTTATCGTAAACGATATGGGCGCGGTAAATATTGATGCTCAAATGGTTTCTCGCGAAAATGATTTAATTCAAACGGATGAAAAATTGGTTGAATTGAGCAATGGTTGCGTTTGTTGTGAATTGCGCGAAGATTTGATTGTAGAAATCGAGAAGTTGGCTCGATCAGGGAAATATGATTATTTGGTTATCGAAAGTTCTGGTATTTCTGATCCAGGTCCTATTGCGCAATCATTGGATTTTGTTTCGCCAGATGGTAAAATTGATTTGCCAAAAGTTGCGCGTTTAGATACGTTGGTAACTGTAGTTGACGCTTATAATTTCTTCAAAAACTTAGGAACTGATGAAGATGTTTTTGATCGTGGTTTTACAGAAAATAGAGAAGATAATCGTCCGATTGTGAATCTTTTAATCGATCAAATTGAATTTTCAAATGTGATTATTCTAAATAAAATGGATTTGGTTGAAGAAGAAACGTTGATGAATATTGAAGCGTTTGTGACAAAATTAAATCCTTCTGCTAAAATAATTCCTGCAAGTTTTTCTCACGTTGAATTAACTGAAATTTTGAATACCAATTTATTTGATTTTGAGAAAATTCAGGATATGGATGCTTGGGTAAAATTATTAGAAGAGCAAGAAAAAGAGGAACATCACCATCATCATCACGACCATGATCACGAATGTGGCGAACATTGTACGCACGAACATCACGATCATTTGGAAGAAAAATATGGAATGACTTCTTTTGTTTACAGACAAAAAATTCCATTTCATGCAGAACGTTTTTTAACGTATTTGAATGATAATTTTCCTGTAACGATTTACCGTTCAAAAGGTTTATTTTGGTTAGCAAATCGTCCTGATGAAGCAATTTTCTTGAGTCAAGCTGGTGGTAGTATCCGAATTGATCCTGCAGGAGCTTGGTGGTGCTCGATGCCGTATGAGGAAAGAATTCAGTTTGCAGCATACCAATTCAACCAAAAAACGATTGACGCAAAATGGTCGAAAGAATGGGGAGATCGAATGATAGAACTTGTTTTTATTGGACAAGGTTTGGATAAAGAAAAAGTTACACAAGAATTAAATTCTTGTTTGCTGAATGAGCAAGAAATTGCAGAATGGCAAGCAAAACATAATTAAAATAAAAGAGCCTTATTTCGATTTGAAATAAGGCTCTTCTCTTATCATTCTTATTCTAAAAGATTTAAACAGATTTATTACATTTATCAAATTCATTATCGTTATCTAAAAGCTCGGTTAATTACAAACAAGTCTGTTTGTAATCAAATCCTCTTGACAGACATTAAAAACAAGTGTGTTTGTAATCAAATCCTCTTGACGGACATTAAAAACAAGTCTGTTTGTAATCAAATCCTCTTGACGGACATTAAAAACAAATGTGTTTGTAATCAAATCCTCTTGACAGACATTATAAACAAATGTGTTTGTAATCAAATCTTCTTGACAAACATTACAAACAAGTCTGTTTGTAATAGAATTTGGAACGAGTATTTATATTTTTTGCTTCTGATTAAATGAATAAATCAAGTAAAATAGAAATGGTAAAATAAATATCGAGCCGAGTAATAATGCCCAAGCTAACATATTTATTGTGCTCATTGCGCCATAATCTTTCAATAAAGATAATGTTGAACCATCTTTGAATAATACTAAATTTGGAAAGTGCGAATACGATGCTGCAAACAAAATCATCATCACAATTATTCCTGCGTAAACTTTCAAAAGAGAATCTTTCGCTTTATTTAAGGCTGAAAGTAATAATACAATTGAAATTGAAGCAATTGCTATTGCGATATAACCGTAAATTTCTGATGTTATCCAACTAAATAATGGAATGTTTTTCCAAAGTGAAACAGCAAATACCAATGCTCCAGCAACAAAAATTAAAGCTGTATAAATCTTCGCACGTTTTCTTAAAATCACTTTATCTTCTTCGTTTTTAACAGTTTGAATTGAATAAACCGAAGCCAAGAAAGCACAAATCACAACAGTGAAAATTCCTACCGAAAAATTAAACCAACTTAACCACGAAAATATATACGCATCTTGAAACGAAAGTGCATTATCATCAATACTTCCCGAAACGATAGATCCCGCTATTATACCCAAAAACAAAGGTGTTACAACACTTGAATAAGTAAAAATAACATCATACAAATTGTGCCATTTATCGTTGATTGCATCATAATTTCTGAACGTAAACGATGTTCCACGCGCTATGATTCCCAACAACATAATCACCAACGGAATATGTAAATAATTAGAAACATCTGCATAAACCTTAGGAAAACCGACAAACAAAATCACAATGGCAATAATTAACCACATATGATTTGCTTCCCAAATAGGTCCAATCGAATTGTACATAATCTTCTGCGTACGTTTTTTGTAACTCTTTTCAGAGAATAATTCGACAATTCCAGCACCGAAATCTGCTCCACCTAAAATTAAATATAAACAGATGGCAACCCACAAAAATGCTATTACTACGTAAATCATACTTAATGTTTTTCTGGTTTATAATTTGGATCTTCTGGATCATAAAGCTTCGCAACCATTTGTATTTGTCGATTCATTAAGAACACCAAAATAATGGACAATGTGATGAATACAAACGTGAAAATGTAAAACGAATATTGTATTCCTGGCATTGGCGTGATGGAATCTACCGTTCGCATAATTCCGTAAATAATCCACGGTTGACGACCGACTTCTGTTACCGTCCAACCTGCTTCTAAAGCGATGTATCCGAAAGGTGTCGCAATCATAAACAATTTATAAAACCAGCGTTTTGTTCGCCAATCTTTCTTAAAAAATTGCGCAATCAAATAAATCACAGCTATTCCCATCATCAACATTCCGAATGTTATCATAATCTGAAAAGCATAGTGTACAACTGCCACAGGCGGCCACTCATCTTTCGGAAATTCTTCCAATCCTTTTACAGGCGTTTTGAAATCTGAATGAACCAAGAAACTCAACACACCTGGAACTTTTATTGCGTATTTAATTTCCTCTTTTGATTCGTCCACAATTCCTCCCAAAACAAATGAAGCACTTTCTTCTGTTTTGAAATGCGCTTCCATCGCAGCCAATTTAATCGGTTGACGTTTTGCTACATCTTTCGCTGAAATATCACCACTCAAAGGTGCTAACATTGCTGCTGTAATTGCTAAAACAGAACTAATTTTGAATGCTTCGCGATGAAAATTTACATTCTTACCTTTCAAAATAAGATAAGCATGTAAACCCGCAACCGCAAATCCAGTCGCACAAAAAGCTGCAATTGTCATGTGCAATGCTTGTGAAAACCACGCATCGTTGAACATAGCTTTTACAGGATCTATGTTAAGATATTCGCCATTTACAAAATCGAAACCTGACGGAGAATTCATCCAAGCATTTGCTGCAACAACCAAAATTCCTGAAGCTAAACCGCTAATTCCTACAATTACACCACAAATCCAATGAAACCATTTATTGAATTTGTCCCAACCATAAAGGAAAAACCCTAAAGCAATTGCTTCAATAAAAAAAGCTGTTCCTTCTAACGAAAATGGCATTCCGAAAATTGGTCCAGCGTGTTCCATAAATTTAGGAAACAATAATCCTAACTCAAACGAAAGCATTGTACCAGAAACTGCTCCCGTAGCAAATAAAATCGCAACTCCCTTACTCCAAGCTTTGGTTAACCCTTTGTAAATTTCGTTTTTAGTTTTGAGGTATTTGTAGTGAGCAATTGCCATCATAAAAGGCATCACCATTCCAACACACGAAAAAACAATGTGAAAGGCAAGCGACATCGCCATTTGACTTCTGGCAGCAATAAAATCGTCCATAAGTAATTGTTTATAATTTGTTTGTTGGTTAAAGTTACTAAATAAAAAGAGGCAATTCTATTTTGAATTGCCTCTTTTTTATATGATTTTGATTATAATAATCTATTTAGACGTAGCTGGTAATAACCATTTGAATTGTGGTCCATCTTCAGGAATCACAATACGTTGCGAAATTCTATCCATTCTATCTGGGAATTTCATAATGTAATCTCTTGCTTTTTCAGCCTCGGCATTCAACCCAGAGATTTTATCCAATTGCCAAGCTTCAATTAATTTTCGCATAATATCGATGTAATCAAATGCTGTGTACACACCAATACGTTGCGCTGCATCAGAAAACGCATCAAACAAAGTTCCTCTTTCTTCTCCAGAAGCTCTTAAGAAATGTGCTGGCATTACAATTTTAAGTTTGAACATATGTTGAACAGCTAACATCATTTCTGAAGGATCAGCTTCGAAAATACGACGAACGAACTCTGTGTAAGCTAAATGGTGACGCATTTCATCTCCTGCAATAATTTTACACATACGCGATAATTTTTTCGCTCCGTATTTTTTTGCAATTGCTGATACATTATTATGCGATACATATGTTGCTAATTCTTGGAAACTTGTGTAAACAAAGTTTTTATAAGGATCGTGTGCTGTTCCAATATCAAATCCGTCATTTATCAAATGCTGCGTTGTTACTTCAACCTCGCGCATATTGATACGTCCTGATAAATACAAAAATTTATTCAAAACATCACCGTGACGATTTTCTTCTCCAGTCCAATGGCGAATCCATTTTGCCCAACCATTTTCTAGGTAATTCCCTTCTTCATCTACTACTCCATCCATCTGCATCAACCAAGATTCGTAGGTTGGCAAAGCTTCTTCGGTAATGGTATCTCCAATCAATGTAATCCAGAAATCATCTGGCAAATCTTTCGAAAGCTCTTGTAATTCTTTGATTTCGTCAAAAAAAGAATCTGTTTGAGAATTCGGTAAAAAATCTGTTGGTTGCCAAATTTTATCGGCTGGAACTAAGAATTTGTCCATATAAGCATCAATATCTTTCTCAAGAAATTGCATTACTTCCAGGCGAACATTTTTTATTGACATATAATTATTTTATGCGGTTATACTACTTTTTACAGTTTTTTCGGTAAGCTCGAATATTTCATCAAACTTATAGTCACTCACTTTTAAGGGTTTATGGTATTGTATCGTTACTTTCGCGCCCAAATACATCGGGAATTTACCCCACTTTTCTATTTCCCACGTATTATTTAGCGTAACTGGAACAACATAAGCGTCTTTAGCATATTTCGTCAAAACTTTCAATCCATTTTCTTTGAAAGCCTTTGGTACTCCATTTTTGCTTCTTGTACCTTCTGGAAAAATAATGGCTGAATAATTATTTTTCTGAATGTATTGCGCTAATTTTTTTATTTCTTCTATTGCTTGTTTTCCGTTCTTACGATCGATTAATGCAGAACCTCCATGTGTTAAATTGTACGATACACTCGGAATTCCTTTTCCTAATTCTATTTTCGAAATAAACTTTGGATGATAATCAGCCAAATCATATTCCAACGGAGAAATATCATACATACTTTGGTGATTACTCACAAAAATTAATGGTACATTTTGTATCAAATTTTCGTGTCCCTTATAGGTATATGTTGTACCCAAAATTCTTGTCCAAAAAACCAAAAGACCATTCATCACTTTTACACTTTTGTGATGAGCAGCATAACCTCCCAAATTGTAGCACAACCATTGCACAACATGCATTACCAACAACGTTAATCCATAAAAAATATAAAAGATTATAGATAACGGATAACTTAAAATTTTCTTCAACATTAGAAATTTAGACAAATTTAATAAAAAATTATGCTAAGCATAATATATTTTTCTTGGCGATTTACTTTATTAATTTCAAAGTTAGCTTTTCTTGATGAGCTTCATCATAAAAAGTAATTTGATTTGATGATTTTACTTTAAAATATGCAGTTTTTTGCAAATTTTGAATCAAATTTTGAGGAATTTCGCAATCAGAATTCACTTGTTTTAAATGATTAAAAATTATTGCTTGATTTATTTTGGTATAATCAGCCGTAATTATTCCGCAAGCCGTTTTCATCACCATCTTTTTGGTTGCATCTTCAAAAATAATGTAATCTCCTCCATCATTTATATTCCATTTACCCGACAAATCGCTAATTTCTGGAGTCACAACTTTAGTTTCGGTAACTGTTTTGGTTGGTAAACAACTTATTAATCCTAAAAAGAAAAACAAAAGTATTGCTTGAATTGTATATTTCACGTGGTTTTATTTGTAACGAAGGTAGAAATATTTTGAATATTACGGATTGATTTTTTTAATATTCAATTTTATTAAGAAATTTGTTGTCTAAATAAGAAACAATGGCAAACACAATGAAAGGAGAAGTTTTTACGGATCAAAATAACATCAAAAAAGTAAAAATTGAACGAAAACCAAGTTTTCCTAAAATCTATATTTTAACCGATGATTGTCAATTTGTGGAAGATGGTTTATACGAATTAGATTTTTTTGAAACGCCAAGTGTTACCAATTTCAAATCTGAATTGAATCCAACTATTCCTGCAATTAACTTTAAACAATTGAGTGAAAAAGGAAAAGATTTTTTACAATAATATGCTGAAATAATTTTCTCTAAAAACACAATTAAATAACAACACAATATCCATTGTTGAAAAAATAGAATTCTACATTTTTTCTCCTACTTTCCTTCGAGGTTTCTTCGACCGTTGTTCGACGAAAATGCCGTTTCGTCGAACAACGGTCGAAGAATGGTCGAACAACAATCGAACAAACTAAAAAACAACTAAAAATTCATATCGCTCAAAACGATGATAAATAGAGGCATAAAAAAGAATTTTTCTTTTTACTAATTGAATAAATAATGATAGGACAAATACGGACACAAAAAATGTTTTTTTTATAATTATTCTAACTTTTTAGTATCTTTATGAATCTTCGTTTTTTGAAAAATCAATAAAAGACGAAAATTTATTAAAAACTTCCTCCGAAATTAGCACCTTCAAATAGTTTTAAAATTCCAAAAAAAGGAATAAAACTTAAAAGTAATACAAGATATAATATCCTATTTTTATAGTTAAAAATAATGGATATTACTGAAAAAAGTGGACATAAAATAAAAGACCCAAATCCAGTAATAGCTATAAAATCGAACATAAAATTTTGATTTCTTGCTATTTCAGTTCCATCAATACTATACATAACAATAAAGCATAGAAAGAAGAATATTGTCAATCCTATAAATACTCTTGATATGTTGATTTTGGTTGGCTGATTCATACAATTTATTTGAATAAAAATAAGTAAACTTTACAGAAAGCATCTCACTGAAAATAGTGATTTACAATTTTGCTTAAAATTTGATTGTATTGAAGCAGTAATAAACAAAAAACCCATACTGATAATCAGTATGGGTTTTCTTTAGATTGTGATCCAGTCAGGATTCGAACCTGAGACCTACTGCTTAGAAGGCAGTTGCTCTATCCAGCTGAGCTACTGGACCAATCCAAAATTCTATTACTAAAATTCGTCGGGGTGGCAGGATTCGAACCTGCGACCTCCTGCTCCCAAAGCAGGCGCGATGACCGGGCTACGCTACACCCCGAGTGGTGTTTTATTTCTAGCTTTAAAAAAGCGGAGAGACAGGGACTCGAACCCTGGCATCGGTTTCCCGATGACAGATTAGCAATCTGCTCCATTACCGCTCTGGCACCTCTCCTAACTTTTAAAAATAAGACTGATTAGTCTCATAAAGCGGTTGCAAATATATATTGACTTTTATTGCAAAACAAGTCTTTTTAGAAAAAAAATTAAATTATTTGGCTTAATTTTGGCTATTCAAAAGACTATTTAGAACTAAAAGAATGAATTTTAAAGGATTAGTATTTTCGGCAATTTCTTGTTTTTTTATTTTGGCTAGTTGTGCAACTAAAACAGTTCCACCAAAAACAATTACAAAAGTAATTCGTGACACAGTCATTATCAATTCAAAAACAGATCAACCGGAAATGACTCGAGCTGCAAAACTCGACAAGTACAAGGTGACAACAGATTATTATCCATCTATTTCGCAAGATGAACGTGTACGATTTTTAGTGTTACACTACACAGCAATCAACACAGAGTTATCGTTAAAAGTATTGACTCAGAAAGATGTAAGTGCACATTATTTGGTAAATGATTATGATGACAAAACAATTAATCTTTTAGTTGACGAAACAAAACGTGCATGGCATGCAGGTGTTAGTAGTTGGAAAGGATTGGATAATATAAACTTTTCTTCTATTGGTATCGAAATCGTTAATCTTGGAAACAAAGGAACGGATGCTTATCCAAATTACACGCCTTATCCAGATTATCAAATCAAAAAAGTAGGTGAATTGACACAAGATATTGTAAAACGTTATAATATTTCTCCTTTTAATGTAATTGGGCATTCTGATGTTGCGCCAGGAAGAAAACCAGATCCGGGTCCACTTTTCCCTTGGAAAAAATTATATACAGATTACGGTGTTGGTGCTTGGTACGATGATACAGACAAGTATGTATTTATGCAACAATATCCTTGGGATACAACAAGTTCCGTTTTTATCACACAAGTGCAAACTGATCTTAAGAAATATGGGTACAACGTTCCTACAAATGGAATGATAGACGCGCAAACTAAGAATGCGATTGTAGCATTTCAGATGCATTTCCGTCCAGAAAAATACGATGGAGTTGTAGATGCTGAAACTTGGGCAATCTTGAAAGCGTTGAACAAAAAATATAATCCCTAAATCAGTTTTGATTTATTGAATGAAACTCCTACTTGTTAGGAGTTTTTTTATGGAATAAACTTTCGGTAAAATAATATTAACAATATAACCTCTTGTGTACTTTGAATTAAAATTCGTCAGTTCGAGTGATTTTTAGAAAATTATTTCTAAAAATTGTATCGAGAATTAAGATGAATTTTATCTACTAAAACCTTATTCTCGATACAAAATTCTAAATGAATTTCACTCGAATTGACGGTTTTCTTAATAAAATTATCAAAATACACTACGGGTTAATAAATAGCATAATTATCATTAAAAATGGAATTGAGAGTTAAGAAAAATTGAAGTAATTTTATCCAAAATAATATAACATGGCTTTTAAAAGTTTGCGCCCAATTATTTGGACGAAAGATTTACAAAAAACAACAAAATTCTATAAAAAATTAGGATTTAAGATTGCTGATCAAAATGAAGATTGGATTTGGGCTTGCTTGCAAAAAGACGATGTAGAAATTATGTTGGCTTATCCAAATGAAGGAGCAGATTTTGAACGAGCTAATTTCACAGGTTCTTTTTATTTTGTTGTAGACAACGTAGACGAGTTGTGGAATCAAGTAAAAGATGATTGCGAAGTTGTATATGAAATTGAGACCTTTGAATGGGATATGCGCGAGTTTGCAATCTACGACAACAATGGTTATATCTTACAATTTGGACAAGAAATAGAAGTTACATTCGAAGATTAATTATGATCTCAAAACGATATTACAACATTATTTTAGCGATAATTATTCTTATTATTCCAATTGTTTTTTACATGATTATTAACACTATGGTTAGTATAAAATATGAAACCGACGGAGTTGACACTTGTATTTCTACTGTAACAGGAAAAAATCTTTGTTCGCAAATCGATCAACTAAAAGTTACTATTTATATTGACATGATTGTGATGATTTTCTGGTTAGCCTTAAGAAACTTAATCGTAAAAAAATAACTTATGGATTATCATTTCGAAGAAAAATTTGAACAAATTAATTTCTCAGAAAATCAAAATATATCTGGTGAATACGAGAATTGCGAGTTTATAAATTGTGATTTGAATGGATTAGATTTAAGCGATATCAAATTTATTCAATGTCAATTTATCGAATGTAATTTGAGTAATGTAACTTTAGAAAACACAAGCTTTCAGCAAGTTGAGTTTATGAATTGTAAAATGATAGGTTTTAATCTCGAAAATTCGAACAAATTTGGGTTAAGCATTTCATTTGAAAATTGTACGTTAAACGACTCATCTTTTTATGAATTACCGCTAAAAAAGACAAAGTTTAGCAATTGTTCTTTACAAAATGTAGAATTTTCTTTCGCAGATCTTAGTCAAGCTTATTTTATGAATTGTAATTTGGCTCACACCATTTTCTATCAGACCAATTTAAAGCAAGCCAACTTCAAAACGGCTTATAATTTCACGATAAATCCGAATGATAATCAATTGAAAGGCGCGCAGTTTTCCAAAGAAAATTGTGTTGGATTATTAGATTATCTTAGAATTACAATAAATTAAAAAAAGGTTTCGAATAAAATCGAAACCTTTTTTATGCTTTCTACTTATACTATTCTAATCAGAATAAATAATTTCAGATTATATTTTACTAAATCATAACATTTTAGAATAAATTACTTCTATATTTTATCAATTAGTCAATAATTATTTCTTGATTTAATAAATAATAAGATTATTATTGCATCTTTTTTTGATAAATTTTCTGAAATAAATCCAACTCAGATTATCAACTTAAAACTTTTCTTGACATTTTTTTAAGAAATTAAAAAAAATATTAGCGTATTATTTACACTAATAAAATAAAAAAGAAATTCTTTATCAAAAAAAGCATTATTATTATTCAATACATTATTTTAGATAAACTTAAGTCTATTAATTAAGTCAATACAAAATCACAAATAATGTACAACTAACACCATTTATTAAAAAATGAAAAAAATTTTTGTCGCAATTGCTCTACTATCCATTTTTGGAGCCACGGAATTGAAGGCTCAATATGCTTCTGAATATGACGGCGGTTTGGTCGTTAAATTAAATCCAGAAGGAAGTAAATATGTCCGATTTATTCTTTGGGGACAAACTTGGTTTCAGGATTACGAAGGAAAACACGCCAATGATGGATTTTCTATCAAACGAGCGCGCGTTCTTGCTTATTCACAAATCAATGATCGATTTATGATTTTAACACATTTTGGTGCAAATGGAATCTATGATAATAATCTTTCTCCGATGGGAAAAAGTACAGATGTATCGTTTTTCTTGCATGAAATGTTTTTACAATATAAGGTAACAAACAATTTAGCAATTGGTGCTGGAGTTCACAATTTTGGTGGAATTTCTCGTGGAAATGGTCAAGGTTCTATCAATATGTTGACCTTAGATAATAACAGAGCTGACTGGTCAACACTTGGTTTGTCTGATCAATTTTCAAATCATTTGGGAATGTTTGCAAAAGGGCGAATTGGAAAACTGAATTATCGTTTAGCATTAAGTGATGCTATTACTAATACTTTAGATGGAAACTCTTCGACAGTTTTAGAAAACGGACAAGAAAAGTATTTAGGAAAAGCGATACTTGGAGAAGGAAAATATGCGGTTTCAGGATATTTTGATTATCAATTTTTAGATCAAGAATCAAATGCTTTACCTTATCGCGTTGGAACCTATTTAGGAACTAAAAAAGTATTTAACATCGGAGCAGGATTTTTCAATCAAAGTAATGCAATTGTCAAAAAAGAAAATGATAATTTGGTTGGAGAAAATGTAACTCATCTTGCTGTTGATGCTTTTTATGATGCGCCAATCGGAAAATCTTCTTCGATAACAGCTTATGCGAAATATCAAAATTCGGACATGGGCGAAAATTATGTACAAGGAAATGTTGTAGGAGATGGAAATCAGTTTTCTGGACATGTCGGGTATTTATTGCCTAAAAACATCAAAGAAGGAGAAGGAAAATTCCGTAATAGAATTCAGCCGTATGTAGGATATTCTTACAGAGATTTCAAAGGTCTAGTAAAGCCTGCAAACGAATTAAAATTAGGTGGAAACTGGTACATTGATGGTCAGAATGCTAAAATTTCTGTAGAATATCAAAAATCTTTCGATCAACCAAAACACATGGACGACATGATAACAATACAAGCAATGATATTATTATAAAAAAACACACAAGAATTAACACAAAAACACATTATTTATGAGCGAAACTGCTAACAAAAAAACAATCTGGAAAGTGATTGGTGCTTCCTCGATGGGAACGCTAATTGAATGGTATGACTTCTTTATTTTTGGAAGTTTAGCTGTTGTAATTTCTACTAAATTTTTCCCTGCTGACAATCCTACAGCTGCCTTTTTATCAACATTAGCAACATTTGCTGCTGGATTTGTTGTACGTCCATTTGGCGCGTTATTCTTTGGTCGATTAGGAGATATTATTGGTCGTAAATATACATTTATGGCAACTTTAGTATTAATGGGAGGAGCAACTTTTTTAATAGGATGTATTCCATCTTACGAATCAATTGGTTTTATCGCACCTTTATTAGTATTAATCTTACGTTTATTACAAGGTTTAGCACTTGGAGGCGAATATGGAGGTGCTGCAACATACGTAGCAGAACACGCACCAGACGGAGAAAGAGGATATTGGACTTCTTGGATACAAACCACTGCAACAGTTGGTTTATTTGTTTCGTTATTGGTTATTTTATTAACGAAAACATTATTATCAGAAGAGCAGTTTGACCTTTGGGGATGGCGAGTTCCATTTATCTTATCAATCTTAATGGTTTACGTTTCATATTTGATTCGTAAAAATATGGACGAATCGCCAGCTTTCAAAAAAGCAAAAGATGAAGGAACAACTTCTAAAAATCCTTTGAAAGAATCTTTCGGGAATCGTTACAATATGAAATTCGTTTTATTAGCACTTTTTGGAGCTGTGATGGGACAAGGAGTTGTGTGGTATACAGGTCAGTTTTACTCGATGAGTTACATGAAAACGGTGATGAATGTAGAATCTGATCAAGTAGATTCTTTGTTAGGAATTGCTTTATTATTTGGTACACCTTTCTTTGTGTTCTTTGGATGGCTGAGTGATAAAGTTGGTCGAAAATGGGTGATGTTAATCGGAATGATTGTCGCTGTATTCTCGTATCGACCAATTTACGAATCAATGTATCAAACAACAAATCTTGAAAATAAAGAAGTAATTGCAGCACAAACAATTGAAAAAGCTGAAATCAAAAATGTTGACGAAAAATCTGATTCTATTTATACAATTCAAAAATCATTTACAGATGGCACGACTTATAAACAAGTTACAACGCTTCATTTAGAAAATGGTCAAGCAAAAATTGTAGATGGAAAAGTAAGTGAAATTGTAAAAAAATCGACACATATTAATAGTGGTGATAAATGGAAATTAGTTGGATTAATTTGGATTCAAATTATTTTTATCACAATGGTTTATGGTCCAATTGCTGCGTTCTTAGTAGAAATGTTCCCTGTTAAAATTAGATATACATCGATGTCTTTGCCTTACCACGTAGGAAACGGAATTTTTGGAGGTCTTTTACCTGCTGTTTCTACTTATTTGGTAACAAATGCCAAAAACAACGGAGATCCACAGTTTTACTTAGAGGGTCTTTGGTATCCTATTGGAATTGCGGCTGTTTGTTTTATCATCGGAGCAATTTATATCAGTAATAAAGACAGAAATGTTAACTAAAAAACTAATTAGAAATGGAAACAATTAAAAAAATATTAGGAATCGTTTGGATCGCATTATCACTTGTTTTAGCCTACTTTTGTATCATGGAATTTGGAATTCCAAAATTATCATCAGGTTCGCAAGATGATTTAGTATTCGGAATTATTATTCTATTTGTCCTTACACCAATTATAGTTATTGGAATGGCACTTTTTGGATATTATGCTTTACTCGGCGAATATAGCGAAGAAAAAATGTAAAAAACTACACACGAAATCCTCAACACATGTTGGGGATTTTTTATATAAAATGTATTTTCAATAAACGTTTTTATTAAATCCATAAAAAACAAATCATAAAACGTTAATATCTTTTTAAGAGTTTTAGCATAGTTTATGTCAATTAATTTTAAAATCAACAAAGGTACTCGAAGTTAAACTGAAATATAATTCAAATACAAAAAACCTTGCAAATACAAAGCTTTTCATTTATAATATAATTTCTAAAATTGTTTTATATCTGTTCTTTTTCCGTGATAGAAAAGTATTTTCCAGTGTTCTGTTTTCGCATCAACTTCCCACCGCAAACGATCTTCCATCGCTTTTACACCATCTACATCATTCTTGAAAGCAGCATGATATTTAAAATAATTTAATTGAGGTAGATTGTCAGCTCCATAAAATACAATTTCATCATTTTCTTTGATCCAAAAAACTTGTTGAAACGGAACGTGTCCTCCTGTTACTTCGAATTTGATATTATCCGTTATATTTCCACTATCATCATTCATCCATACAATATTTTTGAATGATTTCAACTTTTCTAAACGATCATAGTTATAAGAATTATTTGTTTGAACAACCGCATAATCATACTCGCGTTGTTGAATATAAATTTTTGCTTCAGGAAAGTTACATACAAACTGATCCCCTACCCAATTTCCAATTCCGTTGATATGATCTTTATGTAAATGCGAAATCAATACTTTCGTAATTTGATTTGGATTAATATTATATTCGCGTAATTTTTTTAGAATGATAGGTTCACAATCTACTTCAGTTCCGAAACCACAATCAATCAAAATATTTTCATCTCCAATTTGTATCAAAAATGGACGAACAATAAGATTATATCCGTCAGCGGGATTTTTAACATCAATATTATCACCTAAATAATGAAACTCTTTTTTTGCATCAACATGAAAAACACCTTCTAAAAGAGGAATAACTTTCATTTACTTTTATTTTTTACAAAGGTAATTCGTTTAGATTCTCTCTACAAAAAAAGGCTTCCAAAATAGGAAGCCTTAAAAATTATTATGATTCAAATCTTATTTTACAATTGTCATTTCATCAACGATGTGTTTTGCTCCAGCAAATTTATCAACAACCCATAAAACATAACGAATATCTACAGAAATCGTACGTTGTAATTTAGGATCAAAGATAACGTCACCAGCCATTGCTTCAATGTTTCCGTCGAATGCAATACCGATTAATTCACCTTTACCATTCATTACCGGAGAACCAGAGTTACCTCCTGTAATATCATTGTTTGATAAGAAATTTACGTGTAAATATCCATCTTTATCTCCATATTGTCCATAATCTTTCGCTTTCGCTAAATCTAATAAACGTTGTGGATTTTCGAACTCTTCGTCACCTGCGATGTGTTTTGCAACTGTACCTTCTAATGTTGTGAAATAGTTAGAAGCAACATCTGGTTGACGTTTTGGATTTGTACTTTTTGGTAAATTTTGAATAGAACCGTAAGTTAAACGTAACGTAGAGTTAGCATCTGGATATAAAATATTTCCGATTTTAGACTCACGTAAACCTTTTACCAATAAACGGAAGTTTTTAGAATAAACATCATTCAATTTTGCTTGTTCATCAGTTTGCTTAGAAGCTCTTTCTACTAAAGCATTTGACAAAACATATAAAGGATCTTTTTTCAAGACTTCTACATCTGGAGAAATTAAGAAATTCTCAACTTGTTTTTGATCAGCGAAGAAACTTCTTTCAACAGCATCATTTACATAAGCTGTAAAGTTCTTGTTATTTTGCTTCGCTAAATCAGCAACATAAGGCGCTAAACCAGCTTCGCTCGCTTTAGAAGCATAAAGATTTAATTGAGCAGCCAATAAATCTTTTTCTAAAGGTAAATACATTTTTTCGTAATATGCATTGATTGCATTCTGAATTTTCGGACGCATTTCATCACGTTTTGCATCATTCGCTGCTACATAGTTTTCTAATGCTTTTCCAATAGAATATGGCGCACTTGCTAAAGTTGAGTAACGCAATAAAATGTTGATGTAATTGTTATGACGAGCATCTAAATTTGTTTTCGCATAATAATTATTCAAATTCGAAACAACATCACCATATTCGGCTTTGTTTGCTCCTTTTAGAGCCCATTTATTGAATTTTTCTTCTTCTTTTGTTTTCTTCGCAACAGTTCCGTGAAGTTTTAAAGCTTCGATCATTCCATCACGATTTTTCCAATAGTTCGCAACTCCAGCATATTTAGAAGCATAATCAATATTTACTTTTTGATTTTGCTCCATATATTTTTTCATTTGATCCATTGTCACTTTAGAAGCTTCAACCCATGCAGGATAAGCGTACTCTACATTTTGAGCAACACCTTGCGCTGGCATCCAACGATTTGTACGACCTGGATAACCTAAAATCATAGCGAAATCATTTGGTTGATATCCTTTTAAAGAAACTGGTAAATGATGTTTTGGTTGCAACGGAACATTGCTTGTAGAATAAGCTGCAGGATTTCCATCTTTGTCACCATATACGCGGAACATAGAGAAATCTCCTGTGTGACGTGGCCATTCCCAGTTATCTGTATCTCCACCATATTTTCCAATAGAACTTGGAGGTGTTCCTACTAAACGTACATCCTCATAGTCTTGGTAAACAAAATAGTAATATTCATTTCCTTGGAAGAATGAACGAACAGAAACAACATATTTTCCGTTTTCACTGTTCTCTTTTTCAATTTTTGCAATCTCTTGGTTAATCGCTTTTTCACGATCTAACTCAGACATTTTATCATTTACAACACCTAAAATACGTTTAGAAACATCATCCATACGAACGAAGAAACGTACTTTTAAGCTTTTTGGTTTTAACTCAGCAGCTTTATCTTTCGCCCAAAAACCATCTTTTAAGTAATCATGTTCTGGAGCAGATAATTCAGCAATAGCACCATAACCACAGTGGTGATTTGTCAAAACTAAACCTTGTCCAGAAACCATTTCAGCAGTACATCCACCACCAAATTGTACAATAGCATCTTTTAAAGAGTTATTGTTGATACTATAAATTTCTTCTGAAGTTAATTGTAAACCTTGTTTTTGCATATCACGGTGATTCAGACGCTCGATGAACATCAAAAACCACATTCCTTCGTCAGCTTTCACTTTAAAAGGAAAAAGCATAACCACTAAAAGCGTGGATAATAAAAATTTTTTCATTATTTGTTTGTCTTCAATTTTACGAATTGCTAAAATAATTGATTATCTGAAGTTCTCCTAATCTTTAAGTATTTAATAAAGTTTTACTGAGGTTTTATTGTTAAAAAAAGATTATTTTTATTTAATTAACACAAAATTTGAATAGTGAAAATTAAAATCATTAATCTACTTTGCTTTCTAATTGGTTTTATTGGAATGGTTGGTTTCATTATTATTTTGAATAATCAAACTAAATCAAAACCTGAATATTTTTTTGATGAAACTAATTTATCATTTGAATATACAGATGAAATTAGAAAATATAATTTTGAAAAAAATCAATTCGAGCAATATTATATCGAAGATACTATTATACTAAAAAATGTTCTTAATCAAAAAGAAAAAGAAAAGATAATTTCCTTAATTAGAGATAAAAATATTTTTAAATTAGACTCTATTTATCAAACAGGTCATGAAATAATTGTTACACTACCTAATCTAAGAAAAAATATTATTATTAGTGATAAAACTATCAATAGACATTTTGTTCTAACTGCTGCCTTTGAAGAAAATAATTATTTATCAAATAAAAAAGATTATAATGAATTAATCAATTTTATTAATGAACTAAATAGCATTTTAGACAAAAATGATAAAATCAAACATCTTAAAAAGACAGATTTAGAATTTATGTAACAAAAAAAATCCGAGAAAATCTCGGACTTTTTACTTTATATCAAAACTTAATTAAGCTTCTTTATTATCTTGAGGTTTATCCTCTTTTTTCTCTGCTGGTTTAGCAGGTTTTTCTGTTCTCTCTGGTTTTGGCAATAAAGCTTTACGAGATAATTTCATTTTCTTTTTATCATCGTAACCTAAGAATTTAACATCAATTTTATCACCGATGTTTACAGAATCCTCAACTTTTTCAAGACGTCTGTGCTCTAATTCAGAAATATGAACTAAACCTTCAACACCTTTAGCAATTTCTACAAACGCTCCAAATGGTTTGATAGATTTTACAACTGAATGATATGTTTCTCCAACTTCTGGAACGAAAGCAATTTGTTTGATTCTTTCTACAACGCGATCGATGTTTTCTTGAATCACACCATTGATTTCTACACGTCCTGTCGTATCTAACTCAGTAATTGCAATAACTGTTTCAGTTTCTTTTTGCATTTCTTGAATTACTTTTCCTCCAGGTCCGATTACTGCTCCAATGAATTCTTTAGGAATTTCGATTACAACAACTTTTGGTGCATTTGGTTTCAATTGTGGACGAGGCGCTGGTAAAGTTTCTAATAATTTACCTAAAATGTGCTCACGACCTTCTTTTGCTTGTAACAAAGCTGTTTCCATGATTTCCATAGATAAACCTTGTACTTTAATATCCATTTGACAAGCTGTGATACCGTCTGCAGTTCCTGTTACCTTAAAGTCCATATCTCCTAAGTGATCTTCGTCTCCTAAGATATCAGACAATACTGTAAATTTACCTGATTTAGTATCTGTGATTAATCCCATTGCAATACCTGAAACTGGTTTTTTCATTTGTAAACCTGAATCCATAATTGCTAATGTTCCTGCACAAACTGTTGCCATAGAAGAAGAACCGTTAGATTCTAATACTTCAGAAACGATACGAACTGTATAAGGACAATCGTCTGGTAACATTTGCGCTAAAGCACGTTGTGCTAAGTTTCCGTGACCAACTTCACGACGAGAAGTTCCTCTTAATGGACGAGCTTCACCTGTTGAGAATGGTGGGAAATTATAGTGTAAAAAGAATTTTTCGTCGAAGTTTGTTACTACTCCATCAACCATATTAGCATCTTTAGAAGAACCTAAAGTTACTGTAGCTAATGCTTGAGTTTCTCCACGTGTGAAGATTGCAGAACCGTGAGTTGATGGTAAATAATCAACTTCTGTCCAAATTGGACGAATCGTTTTTGGATCACGACCATCTAAACGAATTCCTTCGTTTAAGATTAACTGACGTACAGCTTCTTTTTGTACATCGTGGAAGTAAATGTGAGCAAAAGGAGTTACACGAGCTAACTCTTCTTCATCTCCTTCGTATTGAGCTAAGAAATCTGCTTCAACTTGAGCAAATTTATCACCTCTTTCGTGTTTATCAGATGGATGTTTAGCGATATCATAAAATTTATCATATCCATAAGCCCACACTTTTTCGCGAATTTCTTCGTCGTGTGTTTCGTGGCTATATTCACGTTTTGGTAAAGATTTACCTACTTTCGCTGCTAAACTTTCTTGTGCTTCAATTTGTTTTTTAATTTCAGCATGAGCAAATTCAATTGCGTCTAACATTTCACGCTCAGAAATTTCACTCATCTCCCCTTCTACCATAACAACAGAATCTTTAGAAGCACCAACCATAATGTCGATATCAGCTTGATCTAATTGCTCTTTTGAAGGATTAATCATTAACTCACCATTCAAACGAATAACGCGAGCTTCTGAAATTAATGTGAAAGGAATATCTGTAATTGCAATGGCTGCTGATGCAGCTAAACCAGCTAAAGCTTCTGGCATTACATTTTTGTCGTAAGAAATAAGTGAGATCATGACCTGAACCTCAGCATGGAAGTCTTCTGGAAACATTGGGCGTAAAACACGGTCTACAAGACGCATTGTTAATACTTCATCATCTGATGGTTTTGCTTCTCTTCTGAAGAAATTCCCTGGGATGCGTCCTGCTGCGTAAAATTTTTCTCTATAATCTACTGTTAAAGGTAAAAAATCTACACCTGGATTTGCTTCTTTGTTTGCTACAACTGTAGCTAATAACATGGTGTCGCCCATGCGTACAACCACAGATCCGTCAGCTTGTTTTGCTAATTTCCCTGTTTCGATTGTAATTTCTCTTCCGTCTGAAAGAGTAATTTTTTCTGTGATCGCCTGTGGAATCATTCGTCTTCTTAGTATTTAATTCGTCTAAAGTTAAAGCCGTTTGCTTTAACCGCATTATATAAAGATATATATCTTATTTTAATTTATAACAAAAAAAAAGGCAATTTCTACGTAATTGCCCTTTTATATTGTGTTTAAAATTACTTACGTAATCCTAATTCAGCGATAATCGCACGGTATCTTGTGATATCTTTTTTCTTTAAGTAGTTTAATAACGCTTTACGCTTACCAACTAACATAACTAATGATCTTTCTGTATTAAAATCTTTATGATTTTTTTTCAAGTGACCAGTTAAGTGGTTAATTCTGTAAGTGAATAATGCGATTTGCCCTTCTGCAGATCCTGTATCTGTTGCAGATTTACCATGCTTTGCGAATAATTCGCTTTTTACTTCTGATGTTAAGTACATGCCAATATTATTTAATAATTATTATGTAATGAGGTGCAAATGTACAACTATTATATGAAATAATAAACTTTGTACAAAAATAAAAGTGACCGATTGGTTAATTCGGTCACTTTTTAAAAATTTGGTTTAGTTTGATTTAGATAGATAATAGAAAGTGATATTTTAATTTTCTACTAAATCGGATAAGTTTGTTAGTTGTAAAAGACTTGCTTTCACGATTTTTGGTTGGTAGGTTAAAAGTCGGCTTGTTTCAATAATTAATCATAGGTTAGTTAATAATTATTAAAATAGGTTTAGGTAGGTAAGATTAATCTTCTATAATTCGTATTTTTTTATTTGTTATTATTTTAATCGGATAAACTACTTTTTCGTCCGCAGTTTGTATTGTCATACATATATTGTTAATAGCAATTATCACACCTTGTACATCATCTTCGATGATAATTCTTTGTCCAATTTCAAAATTTCTATTGGTATAAAAAGACAATAATAATCTGTAAATAACGTCTTTTGATCCTAATCCAAACGCGATGGCTAATGTCAAGAACACCGATCCTAAGATTAAGGATAAATTATTCGTAATTAAATCTGTATTAACTCCAGCTTGATTTAATGAGGTAATAATTGTAAATATCAAAATGATATAAAAAATGATATTACTAATAATATTTGCTCCGTTTAAATCAATTGATTTTATTAAACTTCTCAAAAAAGTTTTGATATAGTTAGCTAAATAAAATCCTCCAGCAAATATCAATACTGCACTAAAAAATTGTGGAAGATAATCTACAATTCGTCCTATTTGGTTAGATACAACTGTTAAACCAAAAATATCTGAGCCAATAATAATAATCAATAAGATGATAAACAATCTTACAAATTGTAATATAATTTTAGATGGATCGACTTCTATTGACGAATTTTTTAATGCTTCGTTATTATTTAATGCTTTTTTTAAGTTATCTATCTTAGATAATTTCAATATGTACTTGGTCAATATCAGAATCAACTTTAGCAAGATATACGACAGGATAATGAATATGATACCTCCTACAACTTTAGGAAAAACAAGTACCATTTCTTGATATAAGCTTTCTAACAAGCTAAAATTTAAACCTATATTCATATAATCTATTTATAGTTAACCTTCTTTATCTTTTTTGTTCGGTTTGTTAGTTGATTTTTTTCCGATTCCGAAGAAATTTCCAATTGTACTTGGATATTTTACTGAAACCAAATCGGCTACTTCCAACGATAATTTTATTAAAGCAACATCATCCATAACTTTTTGCTTTATTGTTTCTGGAAGCTTTTCATTGGCTAGCATAGTCTTAAAAGGGTTTTCCATTTTACAAAGCGTTATAAATTTTTAATAAACGATTTTTTGCTCGATTCAATCTCATCTTAGTTGCACTTTCACCAATCTCTAAAGTATCTGAAATTTCTTTGATTGAAAATTCATCTTGATATTTCATTAGTAATATAGATTTCTCTTCTACATCCAACTCCTTTAGGGACTGCGTTAGTTTTTCGATTTTTAATTCAAAAATTTCTTTGTCATCAATAATTTCGTCATTATAGTTATCAACCAAATCATCCGTCACCGAATAATTTTTTCTTTCTTCTTTTATCTTTCGTTGCACATGATTGACACAAAAATTATATGTAAAAGAATATAACCAAGTAGAGAATTTAGATTTTGATTGATATGTTTTCAGTTTTACAAACAACTTTACAAATATATCATGCGTCATATCCTGCGCCTCTGCTTGATCTTCTACAAAGCTCAAACATTTATTATATACCGTATGCGCATACCTATCATACAATATACCGAACAAATGTTGATTTTTTGTCTCGACAATCTTATACACCAAAATGTCATCTGCAATATTTTCTATAGAATCTTTTGACATTTCAACTGCTTACATTTATATGACACACCTATTCCTATTTGGTCACTTGTTTTTTTTGATTTTTTTATATTTATTTTAAAATAGCTTTAACTTAAACGAATATCTATCTAAAATACAATAATATATAAAAAAAACCGACAAATAAAAATTTATCGGTTTTTTTATAAAATAATAATTGTTACGAATTATTTCTCCAAAACATCTAAGACATCTTGAAAACCTCCTCCATTAAAAATTTCGTCTACACCTTGTGCTTGTAAATATTGTGCAGCTTGACCAGAACGGTTACCACTTCTACAAAAAACTACAATAGGTCTTGACATTTCTTTAAACTCCTCTACTCTCGTAGGAACTTCTCCTAATGGAATATTGATCGCATTTGGAACAAATCCATCTGTATCCAATTCAAAAGGCTCGCGAACATCTACTAATGTTACATTAGCATTGTTTATTGCTTCAACTGTTGTCATTTTAATAATTCTATTTCTATTTTTTATCCAATCAATAATTTTGCCAAGCATCTTACCAAATTCTAATACGGTCTTTTGGCGCTTTGTACAATTTATCTCCTGGTTTTGTTTTAAACGCATCGTGGAACGCATCAATATTAACGATTGGTCCAAAAGAACGATAATATCCAGGCGAATGTGGATCTGTTTTCACTTGATTTACTAACGCTTCGTCAGTCGCTTTTGTTCTCCAAATAGTTGCCCAAGATAAGAAGAAACGTTGTTGCGGAGTATATCCATCTATATTTCCGTAAGTTCCTTTATCTTTCAAATACATTTGTAATGCATCAAAAGCAACAGAAGCTCCTCCTAAATCTCCAATATTTTCCCCAGATGTAAATGTACCATTAACGTGTGTTCCTGCTACTGGTTCATAACCATCATATTGCGTAGCCAAGGCTTTTGTAGCTTTTGCAAATTTCTCTTCGTCTTGTGGTGTCCACCAGTTTACTAAATTTCCATCACCGTCAAATTTAGCTCCCGAATCATCGAATCCGTGAGAAATTTCGTGACCGATAACTGCTCCAATTCCACCAAAGTTTACAGCTGCATCCGCTCTATAATCATAGAAAGGTGGTTGTAAAATTGCTGCTGGGAAAACAATTTCGTTATTAGTTGGATTAAAATATGCATTTACAGTTTGTGGCGACATTCCCCAACGAGTTTTGTCAACTGGTTTTCCAAAATCTTTCAAGTTTTCTGCTTGACGCCATTTGCTAATTGCCATTACATCTTCAATTAAGTTTCCTCCATCTGCCAAAGATTTTACTTGTAATCCAGAATAATCTTTCCATTTATCAGGGTAACCAATTTTTACAGTAAACTTGTTTAATTTTTCTAACGCTTTCGTTTTAGTTGCATCAGACATCCAATCTAATTCTTTGATGTGTTTGTCAAAAGATTTGAATAAATAACTGATTAATTCTTCAGCTTTTGCTTTTGCCTCTGGTGGAAAATTATCTTTCACATAAATTTGTCCTAATAATTCTCCTGTTGCGCCATTTACAAACGCTAAACCTCTTTTTTCTAGTGGACGTTGTTCTTTCTGACCTGATAAAGTTTTTCCGTAAAATTCGAAATTAATTTTATCTAAATCGGATGTTGAATAACTTGCATAAGAATTGATTAATTTAAAACGTAAATAATCCTTAATCAAAGGTAAATTCTCTTGATTTAAGATTTTATCTAAATTTTTATAATAATCTAATTCACCGATAATTACCGTTTCCGGATTAATTCCTAAAGCTTTTACATAACGCTCAATATCAACATTTTTCGTTAAATTCTTAACTTCAGATAATTTTACAGGATTGTATGATTTATTTGGATCACGATCTTCTTCAACAGTTTTGATGTATTTCGCCATCATTTTTTCGAAAGCCACAATTTTTGGACCTTTCAAATCACGTGTTTTAGAACCTGTATAAGGCATCAATTGATCAATAAACTTGTTCAAATTAGCTAAAGTTTCAGTATTTTTAGCATCTTCTTTTTGGTAATAAGTTTTACCTAAAGTCAAGTCAATATCTCCTAAATAAACAGCATTTTGTTTACTATTTTTAAGGTCAGTATAAACATAAGCACCATAAAAAGGGTTCTCTCCGATAGCAGCTACATCGATTAAATAATCTTGTAAACCTTTCATATCTTTGATTGCATCAATCTGCTTAAAATATTTTTGTAATGGCGCCAAAGCCGTTTTGTTGCGCGCATCAATATTCATATACGCATCATACAAATCCGCAATTTTTTGCTCACTTGTTCCTTTAGCGTGTTTCGTTTTAATAAGATCTTTCACTAATTGCAAAGTGACCTTATCCGTATTTTCTCTTAATTCATCAAAACTTCCCCATCTTGCTCTATCAGAAGGAATTTCTGTAATTTTCATCCAATTACCATTTACATAATTATATAAATCATCTTGAGGACGAACAGACTTATCCATATAATTTGGATTAAAAGCCTGATATGATTCTTGCGCAATTGCCAAAACAGAAGTACATGCAAATGCAGCAACAAATAGTTGTTTTTTCATATTTCTACTAAGTATTTTTGATATGATATGTCGAAATTAATACGACGTTTGTTACAAATTTACTAAATAAAGTATTAATTATTCATTCAATTTTCAACACTTTTTGATGATAAAATAGAACAATTTGAAGATTTTAAATCAAAAACATCCTATTCTGCAAATTTATTTTTCAAAAGAAAGCTTATAAAACAGAATAATATTCTATAAACAACTTCGTGAATATACTTTTTTAACATTAATAAGTCGAATTATATATTAATATCTAAATATTATTTTGTTATATCCAAATTCAATAGAAAATTTTTAAATTTGACACCAAACAAAAGTAACTTTTTAAAATGGAAACCGATACGATTTTGATCACCGGCGCTTTAGGACAAATTGGTTCTGAATTGGCTGAGAAATTAAAAACCATTCATGGAAAAAATAATGTAATTATTTCTGACATACGTGATCCTAAAGATGTTGATTACGATGGAATTTACGAAGTAATTGACGTAATGGATGCTGATCGAATAAAAGAAGTCATTGCAAAACACAATATTAAAACTGTTTATCATTTAGCGGCTCTACTTTCTGGTACAGCTGAAAAAAATCCAATGTTTGGTTGGAAATTAAACATGGACACTTTACTTACTTTCCTTGAATTAGCGAAAGATAAAGTAATCGATAAAATCTTTTGGCCTTCTTCTATTGGCGTTTTTGGTCCAGATACACCAAAAGACAATACACCACAAAATACAATTCAGACTCCTTCTACGGTTTATGGTATTTCTAAATTATCAGGAGAATATTGGTGCAAATGGTACCAACAAAATCATAATGTAGACGTTCGTTCTGTTCGTTTTCCTGGTCTTATTTCTTGGAAAACTCCTGCTGGAGGTGGAACTACAGATTATGCTGTTGATATTTATTACAAAGCAATCGAGGATGGAAAATATACTTCTTTCTTGAAAGAGGGAACTTATTTACCTATGTTGTATATGGATGACGCTATTAATGCAATTGTTGAATTAATGTCTGCTGATCCAAAACAATTAGGTGAATTTAAATCTTATAATTTAGGAGGTTTAAGTTTTGCTCCAGAAGATTTAGCAGCAGAAATCAAAAAACATATTCCAAATTTCACAATCGATTATGCGCCAGATTTCCGTCAAGCTATTGCTGATTCTTGGCCTTCTTCTATCGATGATTCTGTTGCAAAAGCAGATTGGGGATTCGAACCAAAATTTGATATCGATAAAATGACAACAACAATGTTAGATAATTTGAAAATAAAATTAGGTAAACCTTAATTTTTTCTTACAATACAATATTTTAGGAATGCTCTTTGATAATTTTTTGGTTAAAAACCACAAAATATGTCAGGAGCATTTTCTAATTTAAAAAATATCGTTCATCTACTAAAATCTGTTGATTTAGAGCAATTAAATAAAATTTCTCAAAAAGTAGATTTACCTCTTTTAATGGAAAACTTTTCGAAACTCGATGATAAACAACTTCAAGGAATGATGAAAATGTTAAATCCAAATAAAAAACACAAAGAACTTCCTCCAATTGATGGGGATTTCTACGATGTTTTCCACACTTTAACTCCAGAACAACGCGAATTACAGTTAAAAGTAAGAGCTTTTATGGAAAAAGAAGTTAAACCAATCGTTAATGATTATTGGCTTCGTGATCAATTTCCTTTCGAATTAATTCCAAAATTTAAAGAACTCAACATTTGTGGCGTCACTTACGACGGTTATGGTTGTCCAAATTTACCTTTTATTATGGAAGGTGTTTTGGCTATGGAAATGGCTCGTGTAGATGCCTCGATTGCCACTTTTTTTGGCGTACAATCTGGCTTATCAATGGGATCAATTTATATGTGCGGATCGGAAGAACAAAAAGCAAAATGGTTACCACAAATGCAAAAATTTGATAAAATCGGAGCATTTGGACTAACTGAACCCGAAGTTGGTTCTGGTGCAGCAGGAGGTTTAACCACAACATGTAAAAAAACAGAAGAAGGTTGGATTTTAAATGGTCAAAAGAAATGGATTGGTAATGCGACTTTTGCAGATTTAGTCATTATTTGGGCAAGAGATTTGGATGATGGAGAAGTAAAAGGTTTTATTGTAGAGAAAGATAATCCTGGTTTTTCTGTAGAAAAAATCAAAGGAAAAATGGCTTTACGAATTGTTCAGAATGGCTTGATTACTCTGAAAGATTGTTTAATTACTGAAGAAAATCGTTTACAAAAAGCTAATTCATTTAAAGATACAGCAAAAGTATTGCGAATGACAAGAGCTGGAGTTGCTTGGATGGCAACTGGCTGCGCGCGCGGAGCATATGAAAGCGCTTTGGATTACACACGAAATCGAAAACAATTTGGAAAACCAATTGCTTCTTTTCAAATGATACAAGGACATTTGGTCGAAATGTTATCTAATTTAACAGCAATGCAAACTTTAGTTTTTCGCTTATCTGAAATGCAAGATGAAGGAATTTTACTAGACGAACACGCATCTTTAGCAAAAGTTTTTTGTACAATGAGAACACGAGATGTTGTTTCACGAGCACGAGAAGTAATGGGTGGAAATGGAATATTATTAGAGCATGACGTCGCTCGCTTTGTTGCCGACTCCGAAGCTATTTACAGCTACGAAGGCACAAAAGAAATCAATTCACTTATTGTAGGGCGTTCTATCACAGGATTTAGTGCATTTGTTTAAAATTAAAAAAGCTGAGCAACCTACTCAGCTTTTTTGTTGTTTTATATTTTGACAAAACCTATATCTTAGGCTCTTGTTGACTTAAACAATGGAAAGATCCTAATCCCCAAATAATATCTGTAGAATCAATTCCTACAACTTTACGATCTGGAAAACATTTCTGAATTATATCCAAAGCAATCGCATCTTTTACACAACGATAGGTTGGAACAATGACAGATTTATTCGCGATATAAAAATTTGCATAAGAAGCAGGTAGACGCTCACCTTCGCAATAAACCGCATCCGGCATTGGCAATTCGATAATGTTTAATGGACGTCCATCTTCCAATTTCATTTCTTGCAATTGACGAAGATTCACTTGTAACAATTCGTAGTTATCATCCGATTCATCTTCTTCAATAACAGTTAAAACAGTGTCCTCATTTACAAAACGAATTGTATCATCAATGTGTCCATCCGTATCATCACCAACAATTCCGTCTTCTACCCATAGAATTTGCGAAACTCCGTAATAATTTCTTAAAAATTCTTCGATTTGTTCTTGCGAATAATCTGGATTACGATTTTCATTCAATAAACAAGATTTTGATGTCATCAACGTATCTTTTCCATTAAATTCTACCGAACCTCCTTCCATAATAATTCCAGGATGAAAAACAGGAAGATTAAATTCTGCACCAATTCTTGTTGGCACAACATCATCATTTTCGAAAGGTGGATATTTTCCTCCCCACGCATTAAATCCCCAATCGACAATAACTTTTGGATTATCAGGATTGTTTTTATTCAACAAAAATGCAGGACCATGATCACGACACCATGCATCATTTGTTTCATTAAAATAAAACTCTACTTGTGACAAATCTGCATCCGTTTTTTCGATAAAAGACAAAGCAAACGCTTTCATTTTTTCATCTTTTACATTAATGCGAACTTTTTCACCTTTCGATAATTCAGCAATAAATTCGGCATAAGCTGGATAAATTAACTGAATACGATCTGGCCAAGATTCTTCCTTGTGCGGCCAAGACAACCAAGTTGCTTCGTGTTCTTCCCATTCGGCAGGAAATCTATATCCTAAATCTTTTGGGAATTTTGATGTATCTATAGTGTTCAATTTTATTTCTTTTCTAAAAGTTTAAACGTATTTTCGATGTGTCCAGTAGCTTTCCAATTATCATGACCTGGAATAACTTGTTTAATCGTTGGATGTTTTGCAACTAGTTTGTGTACTGTTTTTGGCCATTCAACAACATTAGCTTCGCCTGTGTAACCTAAATTTACAGCATCAGCACCCTTTATCAAACAACCTCCATTCAACACTTTATATTTCGGAAACCAAACCACAACATTATCAGAAGTATGTCCTTCTCCAAAATATTCAACAACAAACTTTTCATTACCAAACTTGTATGTTTTACCTAATTCAATCTCAAATTTAGAAGTTGCTTTTCCTTCTTTTTTTAATTTAGAATTGGTTAAAGAAGTTGCATAAGTAGGAATATTCAACTCATTATAAAAACTCAAATCTCCTGCTCTATCATCATGCGAATGTGTTGCAAAGACAGCGATAACTGGCAAATTATACTTTTCTTGCAATATATCATTTAACTCTTGATACTGCGATTTCTGCCAAGGAACATCAAACAAAACGATTCCTTTATTCGTTACCAAATACATTCCATTTGCATTATATTCAACATCATTAAACGAATTAAATGTTTGATAAACAAATAGATTATTATTAATTGGATCAATTTGAATTGGTTTTATTTGACCAAATGCAAAACTTCCTATCAATGCAATAAGTGAAAATATTTTTTTCATTAATCTTCGTCTATAAAACGTTTTGTAATTGGTTGATAAGAATCGATGCGGCGATCTCTTAAGAAAGGCCAATGTTTACGGAAGAAATCAGATTCGTTCAAATCCAATTCAACCACTTCAGTTTCCTCTTTATCGTGCGTTGCTAAGTACAACAATTTTCCTTGCGCATTTGTAGCAAAAGAACCTCCCCAGAATTTCATCGCACCATCTTGCTCAAAACCAACACGATTTACAGAAATAACTGGAACTCCATTCGCAACTGCATGTGAACGCTGAATTGTTTGCCAAGCATTGTATTGATCTTGGTTTGTTTCTTCGTCTTGCGTCGTATCCCAACCAATCGCAGTAGGATAAAATAAAATTTCTGCACCCATCAATGCTGTAATACGAGAAGCTTCTGGATACCATTGATCCCAACAAATTAATACCCCAATTTTTCCAAATTTAGTATCAAAAACTTTGTAACCTAAATCGCCTGGTGTAAAATAGAATTTTTCATAAAACGCAGGATCATCTGGGATATGCATTTTACGATATTTTCCTAAATATTGTCCATCAGCATCTAAAATAGCTGTTGTATTGTGGTATAAACCTTGCGCACGTTTCTCGAATAATGAAGCAATAATTACAACTCCTAATTCTTTTGCTACAACTGATAACGCATCTGTTGATGGTCCAGGAATTGATTCTGCTAAATCGAAATTGTCGTAATCTTCGACATCACAGAAATATAATGAGGTAAACAATTCTTGCAAACACACAATTTGAGCGCCTTTTGCAGCTGCTACTTTTATTTGTTCGATTGCTTTGTTTAAATTTTCTTGTTTGTTATTAGTACAAGTCATTTGTACCATTCCAACTTTAACTTTTGCCATTTTATAAATAGGTCTAAAAATAAAAATGAATAATAATTACAAAATTAAGAAATTTAGTATGACATAATCTATTAGAAATGATATTTAAGAATATTTTATGTTCAAATGAGATGAAATTTAAAATTCTATCAATCTATCTAACAATGCTATTTTGAGAACAGATTTAAGAAAATTTTAAAAAAAGTTTACCTAAATATTATAATTTTTAACAAGTCTTTATTAAATTGTAACTTCTAATTTTGTCGCGTAATAATTTAAAACATGAAAAAATTAATTGCCCTTTCTTGTCTTTTTAGCGGAATATTTATTTCAGCTCAAAGTCAAGAAAGTTACATTTTAGCAGAAAATTCTGCCTCTTCATCCACTTCTATCTCTACAAAAAAAGTAACTTATGACGACCATTTAATGGCAGCAGAATCATTCAACGTTCCAATCGTTAAGAGTTTTGATGATATTGAAGGTTTAGTTGCTACAAAAAAATTAGTTGCTATTCCTGAGGAAGGAAATGGGTACACAATTGAGAAATTAACACATAGTAAAGCTTTCTTAAACAACAGAGCTAAAACTGTTTTAGAACGAATTGCTTCAAAATTTTTGGACGAAAATAATGCTACAATTACTGTAACTTCACTTACTCGTTCAGAGGAAAGTCAAGCAAGTTTAAGACGAGTAAATAGCAATGCTGCAAAAGATGAAAGTTCTCATAACTATGGAGCTTCTTTTGATTTGTCTTATACAAAATTCAATAATAAATATTCGTATAGCAAAACTCATCGTGATAATTTAGAAGCAATTTTAAAACAATTACAAGATGATGGCAAAATTTACTATATCAAAGAATATAGACAACACTGTTTTCATGTAACGGTTCGTAATCCTGATCAATTTAAATCAACAACAATGTAATATATAAAAGTTCTTTTCTATTTTTGCAGAAGAGAATTGAATCATGAAACAATTTTTAACAACGTTTTTTATTTGCTCTTCTTTATTCGGTTACGCTCAATCGCGAGTTGTTATAGAACCTTCTAAAGAATATGTTCAGCATTTGAATGCCGCAAAATCTCATAAACTTGAGCTAATTGATGGTGATAAAAAGTTGAACAAGTACATTAATCAAGGTAAATTGGTTAAAATAAAACAGCGTGGTTATGGTTGGCGAGTTGGAGATTTAACACATAGTCATTCATATCTTATTCCAAAAGGTCGAGATATTTTGACAAGTATTGCAAGTGATTTTGTAAAAGCAACAGGTCAAAATTTTTTCGTTGTTACATCGATGACACGAACGCTACATGATCAAAATCGTTTGAGAGGAATTAATAAAAATGCATCTTCTAACGATAGTTCGCATAATTTTGGTGCTGCTTTTGATATTTCTTATGTTAGATTTAATCATAAAATTAGACCTGATTCTAAACTAGAAAAAGAATTAGAACAAGTGCTAAAAAATTATGTCAGAACAGGCAAAATTTACTACGTAAAAGAATCTAAAATTAGATGTTTTCATATTATCGTTCGGAATTATTAAATTCTGAACGATTTTTTTTTGTTTGTAAATAATAACTATACAATAACCCTATAAACACAAACAAACTACAAAAACCAAATAAGTTTGACATTCCAAATAAACTGATAACACCACCAATTAGAGGTCCTGTAATTCCCAATGAAATATCAATAAACAAGCCGTACGCAGCTAAGGCAGCTCCTTTACTATTGTCCGAAACCAACGCTACAGCTTCTACTCCCATTGCAGGGAAAACTAATGAAAAACCAATTCCTGTAATTCCAGCACCAATAAGAGCTATAAATGAATTTGGTGCGCTAAAAAGAATTAACAGACCTATCGTTTCGACTATCATGCAGATAATTCCTACTTTTAATCCTCCTAATGTATTAATTGAACTATTAAAAAATAATCGTCCTACGATAAATAATAAGCTGAAAACACTTAAACATAAAGCTGCATTTGACCAACTATAAAAGTCGTAGTAAAGTGTTATAAAATTGGAAATTCCTCCAAATCCAAGACCTGCCAATGCTAAACAAATTCCAAAAGGAGCAACTATTTTCAATACACTTATAAATGGTTGCGGAACTTTTGAAACTGCAGTTAATATATTTTCTTTATTTCTAGCTAAAAAATAACCTATAATCGCACAAACAATACTAAACAAACCAATAAAACCAAGTCCAAAATATTGATTTAAGATCACTCCCAATGGTGCGCCAATTGCCAATGCGCCATAACTTGCAACACCGTTATAAGAAATCGCTTTAGCTGTATGTTCTTGTCCAATTTTTAAAATTGCCCAGTTTATCGGACTTCCACCTACCATTCCTTCTGCTGCTCCAGTAACCAATCTCGCAAGTACAAGAATAGCTAATGACAGAAAATGATTGTTTCTTGTAAAGTAACAAAAGTATAATAAAACTCCAGCTAAAATAAACAAACTCATACTTAATAAAACGGCTGGTTTAGGACCTTTTGTATCTACAATTTTTCCCGCATAACCTCTCAAAATAAAAGTTGTCACATATTGCAAACTAATTACAATACCCGCTACAAGCTCAGTAAAACCTAATGTTTTTGTAATAAAAATAGGTAAAATAGCCAAAGGCAAGCCTATCAGTAAATAACCTATAAATGAAAAACTTACATAACCTATAATTTGCATGAAAATTTGTCGTGAATTCATGCTTAATTTCTCTTCCATAATATAATGCAATCGGTTGCAAATTTAGACTATTTAATAATGAAAGACAATTATTCATCCATTATTAACTTTGAAAATATGTTATTCTTATTTACTTAAATTTAATCTTTACTTATTGTTGTGTTAATCCAAAACCCGCATAAAATATAGAATTTTAGCATCTACAAAACAAGAGATTCACACAATGAAAAAAATCGTATTATCGCTGGTATTATTTGGAAGTTTTTATACTTCTGTCAACGCTCAACAACTTGCTAAAGGAATTATTTTTGAAGATAAAAATCAAAACAACAAATTCGATAAATCGGAAAAACGTTTATCGAATGTACAAGTTAGTAACGGAAAACAAGTTGTTTCGACAAATGATAAAGGAGAATATCAAATCGAGATTGATAACGAAACTATTTTGTTTGTCATTAAACCAACAAATTACAAAGTTCCGACAAACGAATTCAATCAGCCACAATTCTACTACATCAACAAACCTAATGGTTCTCCAAAATTAGAATATGCAGGTTCTACTCCTACTGGAAACACTCCAAAGAGTATTGATTTTGCTTTAATTCCTACAAAGGAAAACGAAAAATTTTCTGCTTTAATTTTTGGTGATCCTCAAGCTTATACAGAAGAAGAAATCGAATATTTCTCTAAAGGTGTAATTGACGATGTTAAAGGAATTAAAGGAATGGAATTCGGACTTTCTTTAGGAGATTTGGTTGGTGATGATTTGAATTTGCATCCATCTTATATAAAAGCTGTTTCGAAAGTTGGTTTGCCTTGGTACAATGTAATGGGAAATCACGATATGAATTATGATGCAAAAGAAGATCAATATTCGGATGAAACGTTCGAGAAAAATTTCGGTCCAAATAATTATTCATATAATATCGGTAAAGCACATTTTATTGTTTTAGATGATATTTTATATCCTGATCCTCGCGATGGAAAAGGATACTGGGGAGGTTTCCGTCCTGATCAATTAGAATTCATTAAAAATGATTTAAAATTTGTTCCAAAGAATCATTTAATCGTTTTAGCATTTCATATTCCGTTGCGTGACACACGTCCAGAAGATAGAAATCAATTATTCGAATTGTTAAAAGATTACCCAAATACAATTTCAATGTCTGCTCATACACATTTCCAAGAACAGATTTTTTATGCAAATCAAGATGGTTGGCAACAACAAAAACCTCATCACGAGTACAATGTTGGGACAACTTCTGGTGATTGGTATTCGGGACCGAAAGATGCAAAAGGAGTTCCGGCTTCTACGATGCGCGATGGTACACCAAAAGGTTATGCTTTTTTACATGTAGATGGTAATCAATATAAATTTGATTATAAAGTTGCAAATTCACCAAAAGAAAAACAAATCGACTTGTACCACACAAAAAAAGTAAAAGAAGGTAAACGTAATCGTGCTTTTTTATATGCTAATTTCTTTATGGGACATGAATCAAATAAAGTAGAATATCGCGTAAATAATGGTGAATGGAAAGAGATGAATTGGGATCCAACAGTTGATTACAATTATATGGAAACCATAATGAAAATTGATAATGCAGAAATTACAAATATTGGTAACAGACCTTCTGCTCCAGAAATTTCGAAACATATTTGGTCTGTTCGTTTACCGAATAAGTTAAAAGCTGGAACTTATCCAATTGAAGTTCGCGCAACCGATTTGTACGGAAATACTTTTACAGAAAAATCTTCTTTCGAAGTTATCAAATAATCGTTTTATACACATCTTGATGAGCCACTTCAAACGAAGTGGCTTTTTTAAATAAAATATTCCACAATTTATTCATGTTAAATAAAAATCAATAAACCTTTACTCAAATGTAAAACTAATATCAAGACCTCTATTTTAGTAATGTTTACTTAAAAATCTCTTAACCATGAGTTAAACAACTTCATAAACAGAAGTTCTAGTTTTGTTAAAATTTTTAACACATAAACATTTCATTTTTACAGTCATGAAGCAATTAAAATTACCACTACTTCTACTAGGTGGATTTTTAAGTTTACACGCCAATGCTAAAACTTATACCAAAACAGATTATCATCAATCGATTTCTCAAGATCAAAATCCAATCAAAGGTCAAATCGTTGATCAAAACGGATTAGGAGTTGCAGATGTAGAAATCATCATCAAGGGAACATCTTTTAAAACATTTACAGACGGAGATGGTTTTTTCGAATTTGTTTCAGTAAATGTTGCTCATCCTACATTATTGGTAAATTCATCTCAACACAAATTTATTGAATACACACCGAAAGATATTTCTCAAGTAAAAATTACTTTACAAGAAGAATCTAACCAACTGAATGAGGTAATTGTAACTGCTTTGGGGATAAAGCGAGAGCAGAAAAAATTAGGATTTGCTCAACAAAATATAGGTTCGGAAGAACTTGCAACAGCAGAAGCGAATAACTGGTCTTCGGGATTGAAAGGAAAAGTAGCTGGTCTTAATATTATTTCTGGAGGAAATGGACCAATCAATTCTCAGCAAATTATTTTGCGTGGAGCAAATTCAATCGACCAATCAAAAAATTATGCTTTAATTGTCATCGATGGTGTTCCAATGAGCACAGAAATGACTTCTTCTGGAAACAATACTGCTTACATGGGCGATGATTCTCCTATCGATTTTGGTAATGGTATTTCTGATATCAATCAAGCTGACATCGAAAGTGTAACCGTTTTAAAAGGTCCTTCGGCAGCGGCACTTTATGGAAATAAAGCTGCAAATGGAGCTTTAATTATAACAACAAAATCAGGTAAAAAAGGTAAACAATTAGGTTTAGAATATAAATCAACTGTAGCTATTGATATCGTTAACAATTGGCCAGATTTTCAATATGAATATGGTCAAGGAACTGGAAAGAGTTTCGATAAAAATGGCAATCCTTATTACTCGTATCAAACCTCAGCAGATGGACCAAACACAGGAAGTACTTCTTCTGCATTCGGACCAAAATTTGACGGACAATCATTTTTTCAATATGATCCAACTTTAGAAAAACAAGGGGCTGAAAGGACTTTATGGCGTGCGTATAAAGATAATAGAAAAGGATTTTGGCAAACTGGTTTCACTTTCAGTAATGCAGTTACACTTTCTGGTGGAAATGACAAAGGAAGTATGAGAGCTTCTATTGGACATCAGAAAAATAGCTGGATTATGCCAAATACGGGCTACGAAAATTATACTGCAGCTATTAATGGAAACTATCAAGTAAGTGATCGTATCAAAGTTTCGACAGCTTTAAACTATACTCGAAAAACAAGTGATAATTTACCAGGAACTGGTTACAATAATGGATCTATTGCTTATTTTATGATCTTCCAAAATCCAAATGTAGATTTAAATTGGTACAAACCTATTTGGCAAAAAAATTACGATGGTGTAAAAATGATTCGTCCGTATAGTTCATACATGGACAATCCTTATGCTATTGCTTACGAAGCTGTTAATCCTATGAGTAGTAATCAAATTGTTGGAAATATTAGAGCGGATTTTAAATTAAGCAATAAATTGAGCTTAATGTTACGTCCTGCAATTAATACGTATACACAATTGCGCGAACAGAAACGTCCATTTGATATGAATCGTACACCAAAAGGTTATTATAAAAGACAAGATGTTTCTAAAACTGAAACAAATATCGATTTCTTATTAACTTATACTGATAAGTGGGGTGATTTCAGTTTTAATGCAAATGTTGGAGGAAATAGAAAAAATTACGAATACAGAAATTTAACCGCTTGGATAGATGGATTAGCATCTCCTGGAGTTTATAAACTTTCGAATAAATTAACTTCTTCTTTTACAAGAACGTATGATTCTAATTTAAAAGAAAATTCATTATATGGAATGGCTTCATTTGGTTGGAAAGATATGATTTTCGTTGATATAACAGGACGTAACGACTGGAATTCTTCTGTAGCACTTAAATACAGTTCGTTCTTTTATCCTTCAATTTCTTCAAGTTTTATCTTATCAGATTTATTTAAAATAAAAGGACCTATTAATTACTTGAAATATCGTTTATCATTTGCAAAAGTAGGTAATGGAGGAACTCCTGGCTGGACAAATAAATATTATGATCAAAGCGATTTTGCAGGATCTTCAATTGTACAAAATAGATTATTCAATTCAGATATAAAACCTGAATTAACAACCGCATGGGAAACTGGTTTCGAAGCTTTATTGTTCAAGAAAAGATTAAGTTTAGATTTCACTATTTACCAACAAAGTACAGACAATCAAATTATAGAATTACCTAATGATATTACAACTGGATATTTAAAAAGAGTGGTAAATGGAGGAGAAATTGAAAACCGTGGAATTGAAATTGTAGCTTCTTATTCTCCAATTAAGAACAAAGATTTCAATTGGAAAATGACAGGAACTTGGTCTAAAAATGAAAACAAAGTAAAATCTTTAGTCGAAGGAATAGAAGATAATCAAATGATTCTTGGTCAATCTGGAACAGTTTATCAAATTGCAAAAGTTGGAGGTTCTTCTACAGCTCTATATGGTGAAAAATTTGTAAGAAACGAAGCTGGACAAATCATTTATGACGCAAAAACAGGTGTTCCAATTAGAAATGGATTAATAGAATATGTTGGAGACGCAACACCTAAATGGAAAGCAGGTTTCACAAATGAAATCAAATTCAAAACATTGCGTTTCAGTTTTACATTAGACGGACAATATGGTGGAATCGTCTATTCTCAAACTTATCACAAAATGATGGAGCAAGGAAAATTGGCAGATTCGTTACCTGGTCGAGAAGATGGTTATATCATTGGAAATGGTGTTGTGTTGAATGCTGACGGAACTTATTCTCCAAACACAACAAAAGCTGATGTGGCTACTTATTATGCTGAATATAATCGTCGCGCCAATGTAGAATCTAACTCATTCGAAGCTTCATATTTAAAATTAAGAGATGTCAGTTTAACATTTGATTTTCCTAAAAGATTATTATCAAAGACAGGTTTACAAGCGTTGTCATTAACAGTTTACGGACGCGATTTATTCACGATTAGTGATTTTCCTTTATACGATCCAGAAACAGCATCATTAAATGGAAACACTTATGTACCTGGAGTTGAAATGGGACAAATGCCATCAACAGCAACGTATGGAGTAACCTTAAAAGCTTCATTATAATTTACAACATTCAATTTATTAAAATGAAAAAGATTTCAATTCAACTATTTTTTGCCTTCACTATAATTTCAACTGTTTTCTCTTGTACAAACGATTTTGAGAAAGCGAATGAAGATCCAAACTTAATCACAGAAATTAATTCTGGTTCAGTTTTAAACCCTGTTCTTTATGATTTGGCTGAAAATAATGTTTTAAAAAACTACGATATTACCGCTCAATTGATGCAAGTTCATATTCCTTATCCAAGTAATGCTATGGGACTTCATCGTTATGATGTAACAACAGGAACGGGAAATTCTACTTGGAATAATGCCTACACAAATCTTGTTAATTTGGAGGAAATGCTAAAAGTTTCGCAAAAAGCTGGAGATGTCAATTATCAAGCAATTGCATTAACGCTTCGTTCTTTAGTTATTTCAAATTTGACTGATATGTTTGGCGATGTTCCTTTTTCTCAAGCAGCCAAAGCAGAAGAAGGAATTACAAAACCAAAATTTGATACGCAACAAGATATTTATAAGCAATTATTAAATGATTTAGAAAAAGCAAATCAATTATATGTAACTAATTTAGGTCTAAAATATGGTACAGATATTTTATTCCCAAGTAGTGAAAAAAACATCAATATAACACGTTGGAAAAAATTCACAAATTCTCTTAAAATGAGATTATTATTAAGAATTTCGAATCGTGATGCATCTGCCTTAACAGAACTTAAAAAAATAATTGATAATCCGACAACTTATCCTATTTTCGAAAGTGAATCAGAATCTGCTATTTTACAAATTTCTGGTTTAGCACCAAGTTTATCTCCTTGGCCAAGAGCACAAGATTATAGAGATAGCAGAACATTCACAACATTTTTTATAGATAAAATGAATGAAACGAATGATCCTCGTTTACCAATTTTAGTCAATAAAGCTTCTAATTTGGATGGTTCTTCATTAGGTTACAAAGGAGTTCCTGCAGCTTACGAAGGAAATAGTTCTGATTACAAATTCAATCCGTCATCTCCTAACAATGCAATTGTTGTCGCTCCAATGAAAATTCCATTAATGACTTATGCAGAAGTTGAGTTTATAAAAGCTGAAATGGCTCAAAAAGGTTTAGTTGGTGATGCAAAAACTCATTATGATAAAGCTGTAAAAGCCGCAATACAATTATGGACGAATATCGAGCCAACTGCTGAATTTATGGAGCAAGAAAAAATTAAATACAACAATACGTTAGAACGTATCATCGATCAAAAATATTTTGCTTTATTCTTTACAGATTACCAACAATGGTTTGAATATAAAAGAACTGGTTTTCCAAAATTACCGACAACTTCTACCATGTTGAATGATAAAAAAATGCCTCGTCGTATGCTTTATCCAACAAGTGTTAGAAATTATAATCCAGAAGGCTATCAAAATGCACTTCAACAAATGGGACCAGATAACATCAACACGCGTGTTTGGTGGGATGTAAATTAATTGCATACATTCCACATTTAATAGAAAACGACCTTGTAATTAAGGTCGTTTTCGTTTTATTTGTATCTTCACTAAAAATATCTTTATGCATATCGAAGAATTAAGAGAGTTTTGTTTAGGACTTCCATTGGTCGAAGAAAAATTTCCTTTTGATCAAACTACTTTGGTTTTTTATATCGCTGGAAAAATGTTTTGTCTTTGTGATATTGACGATTTTGATTCTGTAAATATCAAATGTGATCCAGATAACGCAATCGAATTACGTGCAACTTTCGAAGCTGTAATTCCTGGTTATCACATAAACAAAAAGCATTGGAATACCGTTAAAATTCATCAAGATGTAAAAGACGTTCAAATCAAAGAATGGATAAAAGATTCTTACAATTTAGTCATCTTAACTTTACCAAAATCCAAACGTCCTGAGTTACTTAAAGAATAATTTAAACTTAATTCTTAATATTTTTAGGTTATTTATATAGATATTATCATCTTTGTCTTTCAATGGGGTGCTAAAAAGCTGAGAATATACCCAAGAACAATTTTGTTCTATACCTGATCCAGATAATGCTGGCGGAGGAATTGATGTTAGCAATAACTTCTATCTCCTCATCAAAACAAATTATGATGAAGGAAATTATTTTACAAACAACTTGGCTCGAATGGCTGGGTGTCACTTTTTCTATTTTTCAAGTCGTATTGGCGAGATTCAACAATCCAAAAAATTATTTATTTGGAATTGCAGGAATTACATTATCGCTTTTCGTCATGTTCAATTCTAAGCTATATGCCGAATTCACACTCAATATTTATTATTTAGTAATGAGCATTTATGGCTGGTTGTATTGGAAATTTGGACAACAAAAACACGAAATTGAAATTACGAAAACCAACAAAAAAGAATGGGGAATTGTCACAGGAATTGTCTTAAGTAGTTTTACCATTTTTTATTTAGCACTCACACATTTCACCGATTCTGACGTTCCTATTTGGGATTCAGTTGTAAGCGCATTTGCTTGGGCAGGTATGTGGTTAATGGCAAAACGTAAACTCGAAAATTGGATTTTGTTGAATATTAGTAACATTATTTCAATTCCATTAATGATTCACAAAGATTTGTATCTATACGCTATTTTATCGTTGATTTTATTCTGCGTTGCGATTTCTGGATATTTCAATTGGAGAAAAATTTTGAACGAAAACAATGCTTGATATTCCCAAACTTAGACAAGAATTATTGAATAAAGAATCCTTTAATCAAGTAGTTCTCGATCATATTTACACTCAAAATTGGTTGAATATTTGGGTTCCTAAACAATACAATGGACTTGGTTTACATTTTTCCGAAGGATTAAAAGTTTTACAATCTGTTGCTAAAATTGACGGAAGTTTAGGTTGGTTTATAACGCTTTGTAGTGGTGCAAATTATTTTTCTCGAAATCTAAAACCTGATGTTGCTTCTAATTTATTCTCTTCACAAAAAACGTGTTTTGGAGGAAGCGGAATGCTTGGTGGAACTGCTGAAAAAGTTGGAGATAAATATATCATAAACGGTTTGTGGCATTATGCAACTGGCGCTCCTTATCTCACTCATTTTACATTAAATGCGAAAATAATCGAAGATGGAAAAGAGATTTTGGATGAAAATGGTGAACCAAAGTTTTTGTCATTTATTTTAAATCAATCTCAAGTTAAATTAATTTCAACTTGGAAATCAATGGGAATGGTTGCAACATCTTCTCATAGTTTTGAAGTAGAAAATGAAATCGTTCATCAAGATTATAGTTTCATTTACAATGAATTTTATAGTGATGATTTGGTCGAAAAAATACCTTTCCGAATTTTTGCTGATTTAACTCTGTTGGTAAATTATCTTGGAATGGCTGAACATTTTATCGAAAAAAGTTTAGAGATTATTCATTACCAAAAACAAACAGATTTTGAGAGTTTCGTAAAAAAATCTACTTCAAAAACTATTGAATTTGCTAAAATTATCGAAAATTTATTAGCAAATAATTCTCCTATTTCAGAAGAAATCGAAACTGAAATTCATTCATTTGGAATCGAAACTGTTGAAAAAATTACTCAATTTATCATTGAAATTTATCCACAACTAGGAATTAAAGCTTCAAAAATCAATGAAGAAATCAATCAAATTTTCAGAGATTATTTTACCGCAACTCAACACCGAAATTTTAGACAAAATATTCAGCTCAAATAGTCTATTTATCTATATTTGCAAAACTTTTGGCTGCGTAATTTAATGGATAGAATATCAGATTCCGGTTCTGACAGTAAGGGTTCGAATCCCTTCGTGGTCACTATTTTATTTTTTTTTGCAATTTTTTTTTCATAGTTTAGCATATCACTAATTATTAATTAACACGTTATTATGAGAAAAAAATTACTATCTCTTTTATCGATAGCAGCAGTAGCTGTATCTTTTGGTCAAACTTATACAACACAAAATAGTGGTATTCCATTACAATCTTTTGGAGCAAGAGAATACTCTATTGTAGATCCTAATACAGCATGGATTACTTATTTTGATGGGGCTGGTACTCAAACATATCCTAAATATGTAGGGGTAACTACTAATGGAGGATCAACTTGGAAAGCTAATTTAGTATCTAATTTACCTTCAAATGCTTTAATATCAGATGTTGGAGCTGTAAATGGTACAACAGCATTTATTGTAACAGCTCCTGCGTCAGGTTCTGGAGCTGCAAATGGTTTATGGAAAACAACAAATAGCGGAACATCATGGACTAAAGTTTCAGGAGTATTTGGAACTAGTTCTTTCGGAAATATCATCCATTTCTTTGATGCAAATAATGGTTTGGTTATTGGAGATCCTATTAATGGTAAATACGAAATGTACAAAACTACAGATGGAGGAAATACTTGGAGTACGTTAGGTACTGCACCTTCAACTTTAGTTAGTACTGAATATGGATATGTAGCTGGTAGAGTATTTTTAGGAGAAGATTTATGGTTAACTTCAAATACTGGTAGAATTTTACATACAAATGATAGAGGTGCTACTTGGAAATCTTACTTGTCTCCTGTTGATGATTTTTCAGGTGAAGATTCAAGTGCTAGTATGTCTTTTTCTTCATCTAAATATGGATTATTAGTAGATAATACAGCTATATTGTGGTACACTGAAGATAGTGGAGCTAACTGGGATGTTATGTCATCAAATAGTTATTATGATGGAGATATTTCATATATCCCTGGATCTAATGGAATTTTCCTTTCAACAGGATTTAGCTCAACTTCAGAATTAGGTGTAGGATCTGCTTATTCTAAAGATAATGGTAAAACTTGGACTAAGATTGATGATGGTCAACAAAGATTATTTATTGGAGCTTACGATTGTAAATCTGTTTGGGTTGGTCATTACACTTCAGATACAAAAGGAACAGGTGGAGTTTTAAAATTAAATGATATTCCAGGCTGTTCATTAGCGACGACAGAACAAACAGCAACAAAAGTTGAATTAAAAGCTGTTGTAAATGGTGGTACACTTAATGTTATTTCAAACAAAGAAATAAAAAGCGTATTGGTTGGAGATTTAACAGGAAGAAAACTTTCAGAAGTACAATCTAAAGATGTTAATATCTCTGCATTAAAAGCTGGTGTATACTATGCTCGCGTAGCTTATGCTGATGGTGCTTATGGAACAGTGAAGTTTATTGTAAAATAATTTACATCCTATAAAATTTAGAAAGGACAAAACCAAGGTTTTGTCCTTTTCTATTTCTACATTTGCCAAAATTTTTCAGTTTTGGAAATCGAGATTTTATTCTATTTATGCATGGCAGCTTTTTGCGCTGGCTTCATCGACTCTATTGTTGGTGGTGGAGGATTAATACAAACGCCATTATCACTTGCTTTTTTACCCAATTTACCTGTTTCAACTATTATTGGAACGCTAAAAATTCCAGCATTTAGTGGAACAGCTTTAGCAACTTCACAATATCTTAAAAAAGTAAAAATAGATTGTAAACTTTTTGCGATTATGGCGATATGTGCTTTTGTTTCCGCTTTTTTAGGATCGCAATTGTTAACGGTTATCAATAATGATTTTATGAAACCTGTTTTATTAATCATTTTGATTGTTTTAGCCATTTACACGATTTTCAAGAAAGATTTTGGACAAGCTACCGAACGTAAAATCCCTTATCACATTGCGATTATTAATGGTTGTATTGTGAGTATCGCTGTAGGTTTTTACGATGGTTTTATTGGTCCAGCAACTGGAACTTTCTTTATTTTGGGATTCGTAACACTTCTTGGAATGGATTTTTTGAAAGCTAATACCAATGCAAAACTGATCAATTTAGCGACTAATTTTGGTTCGATTTGTTTATTTTTAATCAAAGGGCAAATTATCTGGAAAATAGCTTTACCAATGGCTGTTTGCAACGCTTTAGGAGGTTTTATTGGAGCAAAATTAGCCATCAACAAAGGGAATAAATTTATTCGATACATATTTATTTTGGTAATCCTACTCTCAATTTGTAGATTTGGTTATGAAGTAATTTTCAAGTAAATGAAAACCATTTTTTCAATCATTTTTGTTTCGATATTTATCACTGTTTTTGCTCAAAAGTTTGAGTTAAAAGATTCTGTTTTGATTGAAAATAAGACAATCAAATCAATTGATACTGATCTAAATAATTCGATTTATTTGATTTCGGACACTAGAATTGAAAAAATATTTCAATCGAAAAAGAACAAAAGTATTGATCTTAAAAATATCATTACTTCGGTTGATGTCAATAATCCGCTTCGAGCTTATGTGTATTCAAATTTTAATCAACTCACTATTTTAGATGAAGATTTGAATCCTATTCAGGATATTGTAAAGATTAAATCAAACGATTTTATGCCTGCTGCATTAAAAGTTGTTGACACGCAATTTTGTTGGTTTTATGATTTGATTGGGAATAAAATTGTTTACTATAATTATCAGTTGCAAAAACCAATTCTGACATCAAAACAAATCTATTTGAAGCATAATGATCAATCAATCGATAAAATACATGTGTACAAAAATTTGGTGTATTTAAAAGGTCAAAAAACGATTTATGTTTATGATGATTATGGAAATTTCAAATCTAATTTTGAATTTGACACCAATCATCAACCTTTTTATTTTTATAAAGATGTTATTTTCTATATAAATTACAATAAGCTAATATCAAAAAATATTATCAATCAAAATTTGACAACTTTTATTGATTTAGAAAATGTAAAAAGTTTTGCACTTAACGAAAAAAATCTTTATACATTGGTCGAAAATAAAATTTACACTTATACGATTTTAAATACAAACTATTAATAACAAACTATTTAATCAATTAAAATTAATTACTAAACCTTATTTATTTTTAATTTATAATTGAATAAAAAATCATAAATCAATCGGAATAATTTTTTTCTAAAAAAAGATTTTTCTATGAGTCGCTTGCTTAGATTTTGTTTTGAAAATTAAGCTTTAGTATATTTGCAAACGTTAAAATAATTGGAAAATGCATATCGCCATAGCCGGAAATATTGGAGCAGGTAAAACTACTCTAACAAACCTTTTAGCAAAACAATACAACTGGACAGCTCAGTTTGAAGATGTAGAAATGAATCCATATTTGGATGATTTTTACAACGACATGGAAAAATGGGCGTTCAATCTTCAGATTTATTTCTTAGGAAGCCGTTTTAATCAAGTAAAAGAGATTAGAGAAAGTGGAAAAGACATTATTCAGGATCGTACAATTTACGAAGATGCGCATATTTTTGCGAGTAACTTGAACGATATGGGATTATTGTCTACGAGAGATTACAACAACTATTTGCGTGTTTTTAATTTGATGACAAGTTTTGTAGAAGCACCAGATTTATTGATTTATCTTAAAGCTTCAATTCCTACATTGGTTTCGCAAATTCAGAAACGTGGTCGCGATTACGAAAACTCGATTAGTATTGATTATTTGAATCGTCTAAACGAGAAATACGACAAGTGGATTTCGAATTATAAAGAAGGAAAAGTGTTGGTAATCGACGTGGATAATTTAGATTTTGTTGAAAATAAAGAAGATTTAGGATTCATTTTCAATAAAATAGAAGGAGAAATTAACGGACTTTTTTAGTCAAAAAAAATAAAGTAACTTGCACGGCTTGATTTTAAATTTAATCAGGCCGTTTTTTTGCGTAAAAAATTATGGAAAATAAAAGTATTTTGAAAGGAGTTTTGTTCGTTGCAATGGGCGCCAGCTTCTACGGAATGTTAGCAACATTTGTAAAAATTGCATACGATCAAGGCTATACAACTGCCGAGGTAACGACTTCGCAGTTTGTATTAGGAATTTTGATTTTGGGAATCATCAACTTGTTTATGATGAGTAAAAAAGATTTACCAAAGATTGAACAAAAAGATAAAAAAAGGTTGGTTCTTGCCGGAACTTCGTTAGGTTTCACAAGTTTATTTTACTATCTAGCGGTGCAATATATCAATGTGTCAATCGCAATTGTATTGTTGATGCAAACGGTTTGGATTAGTATTTTGGTTGAAAGTATTTTGGGTAAACAATTTCCTTCTGCCAAAAAATTAATTGCAATGGTTTTGGTATTATTTGGAACTGTTTTGGCTACAAATTTAATCAACCAAGAAGTCGAATTAAATCCTAAAGGATTGTTTTGGGGATTTTTAGCAGCTTGTTCTTTTACAGCTACTATGTTTACATCTAATAGTTTAGCCAATTATTTACCAGCTTACAAAAAAAGTTTGTGGATGCTTTTTGGAGGTGCTATTATTGTGTCTTTATTTTTGTTTTTTAGCCAAATCGGACCTTATTATTTTGATGGTTTAATGAGCTTTTACAACAACTTTTCGAGTGATGTAAATGGAATTCATGCATTCAATTTTAGCATTTTTTATACTTGGGGATTACCATTGGCAATTTTCGGGACTGTGTTACCTCCTATTCTTTTAAACAAAGGTTTTCCGCACACAGGATTAGGTTTGGGAAGTATTGTTTCTTCGTTAGAATTACCCGTTTCCGTAACTATGGCTTTTGTCCTTTTACACGAGCAAGTTCTCGCAATACAATGGACAGGAATCGCCGTTATTATTTTTGCTATTATTATATCAAATCTAAATTTCAAGAAAAAATAAATTCAAAATCCCCAACAAATGTTGGGGATTTTTTTTGAGTTCCATTTTTTATAAGCTGAATTTATTTCAGCTTATCATCATAAATAATATGATTCTAAGATAAATTCTGAATGACAAATTCAATCACAAAAAAAGCCAACTCTAATAAGTTGGCTTTGTATTTTGAATAAAATCTAAATTATTTCACCAAAATTTTATTTGCTAATTGATTTGTTCCATCAATTTTTTCTTGAATTGGCAAACCTAATAACTTCGCAAGCATTGGATAGATTTCTGTATTTGGAAAAACTTTAATCTCTTTACCAGACTTAATATTTGGTCCCCAAGCCATAAAAGTCGCTTTCATTTCTGGCGTTTCTTTTACATAAAAACCATGCGAACCTTTCGGTGCATTTTTGTTTGAAAAATAGTTTGGCGCATGTGCAATCAAAATAATATCTCCAATACGATTGTATCGATCATTCTTTTTATCAAAATGATATTTCGACGGAACATTTGTTGTTTTATAAACTTCGAATGTATTATTCTGAACAGCTTTTATTTCTTTGTAAATAGATTCAATATCATTTTTATCTTTTACAAAAAGGCTTACATAAGATCCATTTGAAGCAACTTGTACTTTCGATTCATCAATTTTGATTGGTAATTTCAATGGATTTTCATCATCGATTCTTGTCATTCCATGATCAGAAACAAACACAAAATTCACTTTCAAACCTGTTTTTGCAACCTCATCATTCAATTTCTTGATTGATTGATCTACAAACTGTACAGCTTCCTTTGTTTCAGGCGCATCAGGACCAAAAGAATGCCCCGCGTGATCTACTTCCGGAAAATAGAACGTAATCAAATGTGGACGTTTTTCAGCTGGTAATTCCAACCAATTAACTACTTGCTGAATACGATAGTCAATTGGTGATTTTTCCGAATACTTGTACGAATACGTTGGAAACATACCATTAATAGGCGCTTCCGAACCTGGCCAATAGTAACAAGCAGCTAACATTTTGTTCTGCTCTGCAAGATTCCAAATTGGCGTTCCTCCGTACCATTTCGGATTGATAACTGCATTTCTATTTCCCAATGAATAACGATCGCCAACTTCTCTATCTAACATATTATTCCCCACCAAACCGTGATGAATAGGCGTTAAACCAGTTACAATTGTGTAATGATTTGGAAATGTAACCGATGGAAAAGACGGATACATGGCATCAGCTTTTACTCCATTTTTAGCCAAAGCTAATAGATTTTTAGCTTCATGTTTTTGAGCATAATCATAACGAAAACCATCTGCCGAAATCAAGATAACATAAGGTTTATCTTGTTGTTTAGCATCATTCACACGATTTTCGATTACTATTTGTTCTTCGATTTCTTGCGCATTTGCTGTAACAGAGAACGTTAAAACAATTGCAGAAAATATACTAAGTATTGATTTTTTCATGCCTCAAATTTAGAAAGTTTTATACTTAGAATGAATTAAAAAAATGTCAAATCTTCATGAAAAACCATAAAAAAACTGATTTATAAATAAACCAGTTTCATAATATGTTAAGCAAAACTTATCAAATCTTCGTAAGCTTTTTTAGCACCTTCAAAAACTTGTTGTTGCTCTTCTTCTGTTGTAAATTCTTGATTGATATAACCAATAAAAGTTTTCCAGATTTGACCAAGGTTTTCACCATAATGTCCAAAATAATTGAAACTTTTATTCTCTAAAAATGGATATTTTTTCAGTGTTTTTGCAATTACATTTCCGCCAAGCATAGAACCTTCTATCACATACAAAGCTCCAATTGCTTCGGCTCTATTTTGTAATTCAAATTGTTTTGGTATATTCAATTCTTCTAAGCCCAACTCGTTAATATCTTGTTCAATCAAAGACAATTTATTGAGTTTTGTTAAGGCTAAATTTTCTAAGTCTTTTTCATTCAAAAATTGTTTGATCGAATCTTCATACGATTTTAGAAAAATATGATTAACCTGCAACATTTTATAATAATTTTTATCTGTAAATGTGCTGTTAAACAATTTATTCGACTCTAATTTATCTTCAATTTCTTTGTGATAAACCGCTGTTTTTTCTTTTAAATAATCAGATAGCATTCGTTAGATTTTTTTAAATGTTAATATAAAAGTTGTTCCTTCTCCTACTTTACTTTCAAAAGATATACCACCATTCATTCTATCCATCATTCTGTGCGCAATAGAAAGCCCTACACCATTTCCAGAGATATTTCCTGTGTTAGACATTCTGCTAAATAGCTTGAACATCTTGTTGTAATCTTCCTGTTTTATTCCGATTCCGTTATCTTTTACTTTAAAAATAACCTCCTCCTCATTCAATTCGGACCATATTTTTATGATTGGATGTTGTGCTTGGGAAGAATATTTTATTGCATTACCAATAATATTCAGAAAAACCTCATAAAACATCGTTTTATCCCCCAAAACATTATGTATTTCTTCTACAACAACTTGTGTATCATTAGTTTTATAATACAATAAAACATCGTGTATAATCTTTTCTATGATTGGTTTTGTTTCGATTGTAGACAATACAATTTCTGATTTTTTAGCTTTACTCAACGCCAAAAGATCCTGCATCATTTGTGTCATTCGATCAATTTCTTCAATAACACTTTTTAATCGATCATTTTTAATTTCATCATCTATCAAACTTCTTTGAAGCATCTGACAATTCAATTTCATCACCGATAAAGGTGTACGTAAATCATGAGAAACTGTATAGGTAAACGAGTCTAATTCGTCATTTATTTCCTTTAATTGCTCATATAAACTATGAATTTTGAATGATTGTAAATGAAGTGTTTCTATAATTAACTTTATTACTTCTTTGGCAACATATTTCTCCTTATCTAACCAAATAAACGATTTATTCTTAATATTCTCTTGCCAAATTTTGAAAGAAGTTCGAGGAGAAAAACTATGTATTTCATCGCCATTTATAACATCTACATTTTTAATTTTACTTGGTTCTCCAGCCCAATCTAAGGTTTGAACTTGTTCTTTTTTGAACCAAATAATAAAATGTTCGTAAGTTTGATTTAGAAAACAAAACATTACACCAGCCGAACTTGGACTAAGCCTAATCTCTTGTCCATAATCTAGATAAAAAGTATTCGAGGTAAATAAACGTGCTGAGTTTCTTTTAAATGCCCATTCTTTTATTCTCAAAATTTCTTCTTTATCTGGCGTTTCGCCTTCTACAAAAACATCGTCAAAATTAACCAATGCAATTCCATCTGCCTTTGTAAGGTTAAGAACCTCTTTTAGATTATTGTTCATTGATTGCTGAAGATTTTCTTCTGTTAAAAGATTCTCTTTCAATTTAATCGCTGTTTCGTTAAAATGATTTTGGAACTTTAATCGTTCAGTTGATTTAAAATTCACATAAGTCAACCTTGCTTGACGCGTCAATAATTCGGTTTGCAAACGAACTTGATTTGGAATAAATTTCGGCTTGGAATTCTGACATGCTACAATTCCCCACAATTTTTCGTTAATTACAATAGAAATAGAGAAACTTGCTTCACAATTAGCATTGCGTAAATACTGTAGATGTATTGGAGAAAGTGCTCTAACAGAAGAGTACATCAAGTTTATTTTTTGATAATTCTCATTACCAATTAAAATGATTCTTTTACTGTCTACATCTGCAACCAAACGGCTTTTTTTCTCTAAATACAGTTGACGTGCTTGTTTAGGAATATCAAATTCGGGAAAACGCAAACCCATATAAGAATCTAATCCCTTATCAATTTCTTCCGCTATAACAACGCCACTACCATCTTCCAAAAATTTATACAACATTACTCTCTCGTAATGAATCAAACTCTTGATAGACGAAATTAACAAATCCCAAGTTGAGCTTATAGACTTAGAGTACAGGATTTGTTCAGAAAAATTATAATAAGCTAATCTGTTTTCTAAAATAATTAATTCTTCTAACTCTAAATAAATCAATTCATCAAAATGATAAACTGTTAAATGATAGGTTTTTGAATTAACTTTTGTATTAGTTCGGTAAAATTCACCTTGTTCTAAATTCAAAACCTCATCAAAATCAAGCTCAAAATCATGAAGTTGATTAATATGTTGGCTTAATATCTTTTCGGTAGAAATTTCAAATAATTCATCAATATTTTGAGAAAAAAATTCAATTTGATGCGAATTTTTATGAATTCCTATCAAATATCCAAAAGGTTGAATTTCGTTGAGAAACTGAATTTCTTCGTCTTCACAATTTTTGATGATTTGGTTGATCATATAAATGGTTTAGGAGTGTAATTATGAATCTAAGGTAAATTTATTTTTTAATCTTCTTGTCTTTTAATTTTCAGAATATAGTTTTCTAACTCTAATTCATCGGTATCTACTAATTCGAAATCACTAAAATGAGTTAAACTTTTCTCAAAAAATGTTGTAACTTTTTCTTTTTCTAACGAAGGATGAACTTTAATTCCGTTAAATTTTATGTTCTTCATATAGACATAAAAATCGTAATTAAAATCAGTTTCTCCTAAATAAGTATTGGCAATTTTCCCTTTCCATTTGATATCGAAAACACCAAATTCTTCTGTATCTAAAAACGTAATTTCGTGCTGTGCAACCGTGTCATTTCCTAACATTGAAATACCAAAAGCAAGATTTATTGAATCATCAAGATTTACTGGAAGAGGATCAATTTCGAATGTTTTTTTATTGAGTTGATTAAAATCTAATTGCGCATCATTTTCGATCTTTATCCCTTTGTTGTTCCAATATGTACTCGAGATGATAGCATGATCATAATTAATCCAAAGCTGTTTTTCGGCATTCTCTTCAGAAATGTCATCTATCTCATCCAAATCATCTTTATATTCCTCTTCTTCGTCATAATTATCTGACTCTAAATGAAGATCCATCCAAAGGTCAAAATTTTCATCAAGGCGAGCACTCCAAACAAAATCTATTACTTTGTGTCCGTTTGTAAATGGGCTATTCGAAAAATATATTTTGTTATTATCCTTACTCATAAATTGGGTTTTGACTTATGTTTTTGAATTTACAACGATTATTCTACTCTACAAAATTTAAAAAAATAATTGGTTCGTTTATTAGATATTGTCATTGATTTTCAAAGAAATAAAAAAAGTGCAATTTCTATAGAAATTGCACTTTT
>NZ_DKHL01000052.1:0-17369 GCF_002453775.1 Empedobacter sp. UBA6745 | reverse complement strand
GGCTCAAACAGCTTATAAAAATAACGATACTATTTTTAAAACAAAAGCTTTACAAGTTGCTCCTATCAAAGCAAATACGGACAAAGATGTGGTAAATGCGCAAGAAAGTGAGGCTGGACAAAAAGGTGTTGAAGTCTTTACGGTAAGCGGTTCTACAACGATTCCATTTTTATATCCAGGTTGTGTGGCTGATTTAGAAATGCGCAAACAAGACAGCAATAAAACATCTTATTTCACTCGAATTATGATTACGGATGTGGAACATGATATTGATACTTTAGGACATTATACAGGACGTTTTAAAGCAATAGCTTCGGATACAGGATACTTACCAAAACCTGATTTTACAACCCCAATTGCTCAACCACAAATTGCAACTGTAGTTTCAAATGCTGATCCAAAAGGACAAGGTCGTGTGACCGTAAAATTTGATTGGCAATTGCATGATACAACCAACTTTATTCGAATGATGTCGCCTGATGCTGGAGGTACAGATCAAGTGACGCAAAACCGTGGGTATGTTGCGGTTCCTGAAGTTGGTGACCAAGTAATGGTTGGTTTTGTACACAATCATCCCGATAGACCTTTTTTAATGGGTGGTATGTTCCACGGAAAAGTTGGATTGGGTGGTGGTTCAAACAATAGTGTGAAATCCATTCAGACAAGAAGTGGACACCGCATCGTTTTCACTGAAGATGAAAGTATTATCATTACAGATAAATCAGGTAACGAAATTCATTTAGACACAACTGGAAGTAATATCAATATTACCGCTCCTGAAACAATGACATTTACTGCAAAAAACATGAATTTCAATGTTACAGAAAATATGAATACTTCGGTTGGACAAGATCAAAGTAATACTATTGGTAATAATCAAACTAATTCGGTTGGAAAGAATATTGTGACAACTGCTGGTGTAGATTATAGTTTGAATGCTACTGGAAATATACAAGAATTTTCTAATAATAAAACCGAAATGATTGATGAGAATTATACAACTCGTTCTTCTGTATCTGATGTCATAGCAAAGAAAATAACAGCATCTAGTTCAGAAGAAGATATATTAATTCAAAGTGCAAAAACTGTTTTTATGAATAGTGGAGAAAAAAGTAATAATCATTAATTTTCTAGGAATGGCAATCATAAAAATAGCAAAAAATATTACGATCAAAATAAAGAATAGACATTTTATTTATGCAGGAGAAATAAATAATATTGCTGATAAAATTTCTATTGTTTCGACTAAAGAAAATTTGTCTTTCAATTCAAATAAAAAAATTGTTTCGAATGGAATTGAAAAAGGTATAGTACATGGAAATTATGAAGCTCCAGAAGAGAAAACAATTACCAATGTTGTTTGGTTAGATAGCGAAAACAAGCAAATAGATACTGCAAAAAGAGGTGATTTGTTAACGTTAAAAGTTTCAACTAAAAACTATGATGTAGGTGAAGTTGTTTATTTAACTGTAGCTGAAGATGGAGAAAATAATATCCAATTAATGGGTTTTGTTGATGCAAACAATGAAGCTATACTACAAGAAATAACGTATTACGATAAATTAACTCATCTTAATTCTCAATTGGCTTAGATTATGGCAAGAACATTAACAGTAATTGATATAAACGGAGAAGATGTAACACATTTAAATGCTTCTATCGATATTTTAGACGAACCTGTTTGCATGAACCTAGGTGTTGCTTTTATGCCTTTTATGGATGAAGAATTTCTTTTTCTAAAAGAAGATGCTTCTCCTGATAGCACATTCGGTGTTAATAAAGTTGAAACAGAATTAGTGAAATTTTTGTATCAGATAAGGAAAAAAAATCGTTTAAAAGATAGTATTGAATATGATCCATATACTAATCCATATGCTTTAGTTACAAGATCAAGAATTTTTATAGGTGGGAAAATATTTTCATCAATAGACGTAAGATATAGTAAAGAATACTCCGATTATACAAAAAAAAATAAAGCTAATTGTAGTAATATAAAAAAAGATACTTTGTCTAAAGCTGAGCTTGAAAAATTTAATAATAAAAATATTTCATCAACTTATATTAGTATTGATAATGGTAAAATAAAAATATTTTTACCAAAAGAAACATTAATTGGGGTAAATTATTTTGAAACTCTTTATGATTTTCTAACTAATGGATCTCGTACAGCTGAAGCAGTAAAATATGGTGAATTTCCGGATTTAGATTTTTATGAACTTGCTACTGGTAATACAAAATTACAAAATGGTTGTTGGTTGACTAAAGACCGAAAAAGTAAAAACGATACTTGGAAAAATGCATGTATGTACATTGTAGAGCATAAATTACAAGGAGTAATAGCTCCATTTTCACAAATTGCAGATTTTTATGGATTACTTAAAGAAAAAGTTGCGCAATCTAAACATAAGACACGCTGGTTAAAAGGTGCGTATAAATTAGTTGATGCTTTGAATATTGTTGATGGAGGTAGTGCATTTGTTTCTAACGATGTTGAAATAATCTTGAATGAATTAAATATAGGGATATGCGATTATGCTATAACACAATTCTATGATTTGTTTTATGGCAAGTATAAAAATAGTCCTTTAGATACATTTGATAAAGCATATAAGTGGGATTTATCATTTGTTCAACACGAACAAGGTTCTGTAGCTTTACCTATTTACGCAAAAGTTTCAAAAAATACAATTGAAAAATTTCAAAATATGGCTGATAAAGATGGTCAAAGTGGATGGCATGGAGCTACGGGTATTTTTAATAGAGTTACACCTGAATTTGATGATCCTTGGAATGGAAAAGTAACAGATCCTCAATTTAGAATAGATTTACCTATGTTAATGCTTTGGTTAGATAAGCATAAACCAACAATAAAAGACAAAAATTCACCTTTTTACGGTAAGGTAGATAAAAACGGTTATCTTTTAGAGAAATATAAAAAAATAATAAGAAAGTATGAAGCAAAATAAATTAAACATAATTTTATTATTTCTTTTACATATATATTTATATTGTATTTTTTATATTTTATTTTATAATATATTTATTTTTGTAAAAACAGATTTCTTTATTTTTAAAGACTTTATTCTTCAATTATTACTTAGTCCAATTGGATTATTATTTATTGATTACTATTATCTTCTATATTTGTTTTCGCCAGTAATATTTTATTTAATTCTGCAATCAAAAGTAAATTCTCCAGTTTTTAGAATTTATATGGTATCAGTTGTATCAGTCTTTTGTGTAAACTGTTTAGTATTATTATTTACTTCACAGTTTTATACTAAAATAATTGTAATGTCTTATGATGGAGATTTATTTTGTAATAAATTATTTTTTATGATACCAAGTTTATTAGTTACAATCATAATTAATAAATTAATTTTTAATAAAATTTTTAAAAGTATTTAACAACCGACTATTGAAATTTTAGTAATTAATTTAGTATAGACTGAATTCATATAGTCAAGATTAAGAGGTTTTTGAGCCGTGGAATAAAAATCTTATTTCACGGCTTTATTTATGTATAAACTTATTCTTATATTTGTTATAGAAATAGAGTGAGAACCATGATTAACCCTAAATCTCACCCCTACAAATTTTAACATTTATAAAGTGTTAATTATCAAATTATTAAGAGTAATGTTTTTAATTTTGATAAAAATAAACCAAAATCTAATACCTACCATAATGTCTCAATTTAATATTATGAAATTTTCTTATTTAATTTTACTTGCTTTTATGCTAAATGCTGGTTGTGCTTTCGGTAGCAGCGATCAAACACCAGAAGAAACAGATACTATTTTACCTGCTTTTACAACCGCTGAATTGATTGGTAAAGGAAATCCTACGATGGTGGGGAATGGGTATAAATTATTGCCAGAAGTTGCAAAACAATTTGAATTAATGAAAGCTGATGCGCAAAAAGCAGGCTTTAAAATACAAGTGATTTCGAGTTATAGAAATTATACTTACCAAAATGGAATTTGGGAGCGTAAGTATAAAGCGAATCAGGCGAAAAAAATTGCAGCGAAAGAAAACATCGAAAAGATTATTGAATATTCTACCATTCCAGGAACTTCTCGTCACCACTGGGGAACTGATTTGGATATTATAGATGGAACGCGTGGAATACCAGCAGATCCGTTGAATGAGAAACATTTTAATGAAGGAGGATCAATGCATAAGTTTAAGCTTTGGTTAGATGAAAACGCTTCGAAATATGGTTTTTATTTGGTGTACACGGATAATTCAGCGAGAAAAGGATTCAAATATGAACCGTGGCATTTTACGTACAAAGCGATTTCTGAACCGATGTTACAAGCCTACAAAAAGCTAGATATCAAAAAAGTTTTGCAAGAAAATAAATTGTTAGGAAGCGAAAATTTTACAGATGATTTTATCGAAAAATATAGAAAAGAAAATATTTTGGATATAAATCCTGTTATTAAATAGTTAAAGCTCCTTTTTGGAGCTTTTTTTGTGGTATCTTTAGATAAAAATTAAAACATTATACTTTCTGATGAGGTTAATATTTTTCATATCGTTGTTTTTGAGCATGAGTCTACTGACTTTTGCAAAACAATCGATTGTGAAAGATTTGGACGGCGATGGAAAGTTTGACAAGGTTTCGATTAATTTTGAAACGAATAAAATAGAGTTTTTACTTTCTGATACCGAATATAAAAAGCAGAGTAGTTTAGCTTTTCATGAATTGGATCGCAATGCGAAAATTGAAGAAACAAAGAAAGGTTTTAAGATTATCAATAAAATAGGAGATGTTTTGTTTACATCTTATTTTCGATACAATCGTCAGACAAAAAAGATTGAATTATCTGCTATAAAACGTTCAATAGTTTCGGATGATTATTCGAAAGAAAATGGCGAATCAACTTTTATTACAGCTACAAAAGAGTTTATTGCGAAATGGAATAGTTTGGATAAATCATCAAATAAAGTGATTGCTTTACCAACGTTAAAAACCAAAATTGATTTGGATGTTATTTCTTTGAATGATTTTAATGATGCATTTCTGAATAAATTTAATCAACAAAGTTTGACTTTTTATAAAGTTGAAATCTCCAAGCAAAAATAATTATTGCTCCAAATCGATTGTTCTGAATGTTAGATTAATTCGTGGCGAATTTACTTTTTTAGTAGGAGGTAAGCGATGCAGCCAATAATCTTGCGTTTCATTTTTCATTACCAATAAACTCCCACTTGCAAGATTTAAAGCAATTACTTCTTTTGTTTCTTTGTGTTTAAAACCAAATTTACGTTCAGCACCAAAACTAAGCGACGCAATTGCGCCATGACGTTTCAATTGTTTTTCGCCATCGCTGTGCCAAGCCATTCCTTCGGAACCATCGTGATATAAATTTACCAAACAAGAATTATAAGTTTCGCCTGTTTTTTTCTCAGCTAATTTTTTTAATTCAAGTAAAGTATCAGTCCAAGGTAAAGCTGTTTTAGTGATTTTGGAATAGGTATACGCAAATGGAAAATCTCCGTACCAAGCAATTTTTCGTTTAGTTTCGATTAATTTTCTAAATATTATCGCTTGATCATTCTTCCATTCAATTTCATTTAATAAAACAGAATAATAATGATGCGCTTCCTCGTCACTCATAATTTGCCCAAAATAATTTACAGTTCCATCTTTAGGAAGTAGATTTTCTTGTTCCTCAAATAAATCGTTAAAAAGATCCATGGAACTAAGTTATGTTAAATTTTATTTGATTGATGATAAATAATTTGGAAATTATAAAATTATTTTTATTTTTATCAATGTTAAGTTTAAGTTAAAAAATAATAGAAATGAATGTTAGACACCCATTTTTTATTTATGTATTTAGTTTTATTTTAGTTGTGATTGCTGGTTTTACTAAGATTTTAGAATTTGAATCTGCAGATTTATTATTGAATACTACGTTTACAATTTCTGTAATCTCTTTAATTTATGTATTAATTCGTTTGAAAAAGTCAAGAAAAAAATATACTGATTTAGCGAATTAATACATAGTATTAATCAAAAAGCAACGATTATTTCGTTGCTTTTTGATTTAAATACTGTTCAAATTTTAGTCCTTTTATGTTATAAGGATCAAATCCTTTGTATAAATCTTCTAATAATTGCATTACTTGAAAATAAGTAAATAATACTGAATATGAAGCTTGTTCTTGATAAACAGGGATTTCTACTAAAAATAAAAATCGATCATATTTCGAAATCTGAACAGTATTCCCATCTTGATTCATCAAACCAATATAACTTCCGTCATAATCAGGTAGGTTATGAAAAATCTCAATAGCTTGTGATAAACTACCTTCTAAAGGTAATTCAGTTTCGACCTGTAAGTCGTCAGCGTAATTTTCAAAGAATATTTTCACAGTGCAAAAGTAAGAAATTTTAATCTATTTTAAGGAATTCCTTTTTTTTCGGGTTATAATTATTAAATTAGCATTCAAATTATGGAAAAAATGAGTTACGACATTATAGTTATTGGAAGTGGTCCTGGAGGATACGTTGCAGCAATTAGAGCAGCACAATTAGGTAAAAAAGTAGCAATCGTAGAAAAAGCTGAATTAGGTGGAATCTGCCTTAACTGGGGATGTATTCCTACAAAAGCTTTATTAAAATCTGCTCAAGTATTCAAATACTTAAATCATGCAGAAGATTTTGGAATTAACTTACCTTCAGATATTTCATTCGAATTTGGAAATGTTGTTTCTCGTAGTAGAGGAGTGGCGGATCGTATGAGTAAAGGTGTTCAATTCTTAATGAAGAAGAACAAAATTGAAGTAATTCAAGGTGAAGCAAAAGTTTTACCAGGAAAAAAAGTAAAAGTTACTGCAGCAGATGGTTCTGTTAGTGAATTATCTTCAGAAAATATAATTATTGCAACAGGTGCACGTTCTCGCGAGTTACCAGCTTTACCACAAGATGGTAAAAAAGTAATTGGTTACCGTGGTGCATTAGCAATGGAAAAACAACCAAAATCAATGATTGTTGTAGGTTCTGGAGCGATTGGAGTTGAGTTTGCTCATTTCTACAATACATTAGGAACAAAAGTGACAATTGTAGAGTTTTTACCACGCATTGTAAATGTTGAAGATGAAGATATTTCGAAACAATTACAACTATCTCTTAAAAAATCTGGAATCAATATCTTAACAAATGCAGAAGTTACAGGAGTTGATACAACTGGAGATTTAGTAAAAGCAACAATTAAAACTGCTAAAGGTGAAGAAATCATCGAAGCTGAAGTTGTTTTATCTGCTGTTGGTGTTGTTCCAAATACAGAAAATATCGGTCTTGAAGAAGTTGGTATTGCAACTGAAAGAGGTAAAATTGTTATCAATGATTTTTGTGAAACATCTGTAAAAGGATATTATGCAATTGGTGATGTTGTAAAAGGAGCAGATTTAGCACACTTAGCATCTGCACAAGGTATTTTATGTGTTGAGCATATTGCTGGTGAAAAAGTAGAACCAATCGACTACGGAAATATTCCAGGTTGTACATATTGTTCACCAGAAATTGCGTCTGTTGGGCTTACAGAAGCAAAAGCTAAAGAAGCAGGTTACGAAGTGAAAGTTGGTAAATTCCCATTCTCTGCAAACGGAAAAGCTGTTGCAAATGGAGCTGCTGATGGATTCGTAAAAGTTGTTTTTGATGCGAAATACGGTGAATGGTTGGGATGTCATATGATTGGTGATGGAGTAACTGAAATGATTGCTGAGGCAGTTGTTGCACGTAAATTAGAGACTACAGCTCATGAAATTATGAAATCTGTACACGCTCACCCGACAATGGCAGAAGCTATTATGGAAGCGGTAGAAGATGCATATGGACATGCAATTCATATCTAAGAAATAAAATTAAAATTTATAGTTGAAGCAGCCTTTTGGCTGCTTTTTTATTTTACCAAATCGTTAATTTTATAACAGATATGTTTTCATTTAGTTTTTTAATTATCTTTATAGAAATAATTAAAAAAATACAATATGAAAAAATTCTATTCTTTAGTAGCAGTTGCTGCATTATCAACATTATCTTTTGCTCAAGTAAACGCAATCCCTGGGTCTGATTTTGAAGATTGGGCTAAGTTTACTACAGGAGTTAATAAATTCGGTCTTAAATCGTATGCTGTTCAGGGAGTTGGTAAAGGTGTTAATGGATCTAATTCTTTAAATATTACAACAACGCCAACTGCAAATGATTATGTTTTTACATCATTATTAGGAGGTACTGTTTCTACTCAACCAAAAGAAATTACTTTTTGGGTTAAAGGAACATCAGGGAAAACTTTATCATTAAATGTATATAAAAGTGATGGAGGATATTACGCATATAATGTAGGAGATTTATCTTCAGATTCAAAAATTTCTTCATCTGCAAGTAATCAATATACAGGTGTTATTGATACAAAAGGAAATTGGGTAAAGGTAACATTGGATTTATCTGATAAAAAAGATTTAAATGTTGCTGATTTAACAAAAGACTTTTTTGCTTTAAAAGTAGGTAAAGATGCTGCTTATGCATTGGATATTGATAACATTCAATTATGGGATGTTAATATGAATGTATATGATTTAACTTCTACTAAAGCAGTTTCTAATACATTATGGACAAATACAGCTTCTTTCAATGTAAAAGATAAAACAATTGTAGAAGTTTACAATATTAACGGACAATTGGTAAAATCTTTCGAAGTTAAAGGTGTTCAAAATGTAGATGTTTCTTCATTAGTTAAAGGGACGTATGTAGTTAAAACTACTTCTAACGGAAAATCTTCTACTCAAAAAGTAGTAAAAAAATAAGAAAGAATATATTCTTAATCTAACAAAAAAGCGATTCAGTTTACTGAATCGCTTTTATTTATTCTTCTAATTTCTGAATCTTAAAACCTGCATCTGTCACAGCTTCTACAACTTCTTCTTCATCTTCGGTTGTTGTCACAGTCAGTACTTTTCGTTCATCAGAAGTATCAACTTTCCAATTGTCTTTACCTACAGCTTCGTCCAAAAAAGGTTTTACAGATTTGATACAGCTGTCACAATTTATATTTGTTTTGAATTTCAATTCGCTCATAACTTTACAATTTAGACTCAAATTTATAAAGATTTCATAAGATTAAAAAAACGTTTAAGTAATATTTGATTTCGAAATTTAAATAAAAATCAATGAAGCGTAATCTTGATGTTGTTGTTATTTCGGATGTGCATTTAGGAACTTTTGGTTGCAAAGCACAAGAATTGTTGGCTTACTTACAGTCAATCAATCCAAAAAAAATTATTCTCAATGGTGATATTGTGGATATTTGGAATTTCAAGAAAAGTTATTTTCCAGAAACGCATCTTCAAATCATTAGTTATTTATTGAATTTATCTGAACAAGGAATTCCAATCGTTTATATCACTGGAAATCATGATGAACTGTTGCGTAAATTTACGACAATGCGTTTTGGGAATATTCTTTTAACGGATAAATATATGTTGAAACAAAATGATAAAGTCGCATGGATTTTTCATGGAGATGTGTTTGATGCCTCAATTCAACATTCGAAATGGATTGCGAAATTAGGAGGTTGGGGTTATGATAAATTAATTCAGTTGAATTATTTTATCAATAAATGTTTAGAGTTTTTTGGAAGGGAACGTTATTCACTGTCTCAAAAGATTAAAAACTCAGTTAAAAAAGCGGTGAAGCATATCAATGATTTTGAACAAACTGCTGCTGAATTAGCGATCGAAAATGAATATGATTACGTGGTTTGTGGACATATTCATCAGCCACAATTGCGAAAAGTAAAAACGGATAAAGGAACTTGTGTGTATATGAATTCGGGAGATTGGATTGAGAATTTATCGGCTTTAGAATGTGTCGACGGAAATTGGTCAGTGTTTTATTTTGAAGAACACAAACATACTTTGATGCAAAATTTAGAAGAAATCGAGTTCAATTATTCGTTGGATGAACTGATTGTTTCAATTCTCAATAAGAAGTAAATGAAAATTTTATATGCTTTACAAGGAACGGGAAATGGACATTTGGCTCGTGCGCAAAAAATGTTACCAATCCTTGAAGAATATGGAGATTTGGATGTTTTTGTAAGCGGTTCTAATTCGCAATTACAACTTGAAAATTATCAATTCAAACATCACAATGGATTGTCATTATTTTATAATCAGATGGGAAAAGTTTCGTATAAACGAATTTTTAAGGAGAATAGTTTTAAATCTTTTTGGAATGAAGTGAATCATTTTCCAATTGAAAAATATGATTTGATTATTAATGATTTTGAACCAATTACAGCACATGCAGCACGAAAGAAAAAGATAAATATTGTTGGTTTGAGTCATCAAGCTTCGCTTTTATTTGATGAAACGCCAAAAGTAAAAAATAAAACAGGTGAGACGATTTTGAAATATTACGCACCAACTTCTAAGCATTACGGTTTTCATTTCGAAGAATATAATGATGCTATTTTTTTACCTATCATTCGAGATAAAATTAGAGCATTGCATCCAAAACAAAAAGATTACTATTTGGTGTATTTACCAAGTTTTCATCCAACAGAAATTATGGAGAAATTATCACTGATTAAAGATTCAAAATGGAAAGTTTTTTCACCTTTTGTGAAAGATGTTACGCGTCAATTTAATGTTCAAATTTATCCAATTGATGAACGTCTTTTTACTAGAACTTTAGAAAATTGTAAAGGAGTTTTGTGCGGTGCTGGTTTCGAATTGCCTGCCGAAAGTATTTATCTTCAAAAGAAGCTTTTTGTGATTCCGATTAAAGGTCAATACGAACAATTATGTAATTGCGAAGCTTTAAAAATGATTGGCGTTGATTATTCATATGATTTGAATGTAGCACAATTGCAACGTTGGGTGGATTCGAATAAAATTATTGAGAAAGATTTCCCAGATCAAACTGAAGAAATCATTCAGAAAGTAATTTTAGAAGCTTCTCATTAATTATTTTTCCAGAAAGCAGGCGTAAATAAAATTAAGATTGTATAAAGCTCTAATCGACCTAAAACCATTAAAAAACAACATAATAATTTTGCACTATCCGTTAAAGAATTCATTGAGGTACCCGGACCAAATTCGCCAATTCCCGGACCTACGTTTCCTAAAGTGGAAGCAGTTAATGTTAAAGAGGCCAAAATATCTTGGAAACTCATTGTTATACCATAATTCAAAAGCGCAAACAAAATAGAACTCACAATCCATGTAAACATAAACATAACAAAGAATGCCATGACGTGGAAAACAATAGATTGATTCAGCGAACGATTGTTGTAACGAACTGGAATAATTGCGTTTGGATGTAAAATACGCTTAAATTCGATCCAACTATTTTTTAATAAAATGACGTGTCTGATAACTGTAATTCCTCCAGATGTAGAACCTGCCGAACCTCCGATGAAGAACAAAGAGAAGAAAATAAGTGTGGTTACGGTTAACCAACTTGTGTAATCTTCCATTGCCAAAGCGGTTGTAGATGCGATAGAAACGACGTGGAATAATGAGCTTCTGAATGAATGTTCGAAGTTAAACCAGGAATAAGTTTCGACGGAATAGCTAGGGTAAATATTAAAAAATAATACGACAAAAACGATAAATGTAACGACAGCAAGTAAGCCAACCCACCAGCGAAATTCCTCATTTTTCCACACTTTTTTGAATTGTCCTTTAATCAATAAATAAATCAAAGCGAAGTTTGTTCCGCCCAAAAACATCATCACGATTAGTACATATTGAATAAAAACATTGTTATTCCAATACATCAAACCTTCATTTTTAGTAGAAAAACCTGCGGTTGCAATCACACTCATCGAATGGTTTGCAGCATCAAATAAATTCATTCCACCAAAATAAAGCAACAATGCAAAAAAAGCAGTTAATCCTAAATAAACTAACCAAAGGTTTTTCGCTGTTTCTGTAATTCGAGGGTGAATTTTATCCGTATAAATTCCAGGCGCTTCTGCCATAAAAAGTTGTCGACCACCAATTCCAAGAAACGGTAAAATCGCAATCGTCAAAACGATAATTCCCATACCACCAATCCAATTGGTTGTACTTCGCCAAAACAATATGCTTTTTGGGAGACTTTCTACATCATCATAAATCGATGTTCCAGTCGCTGTATAACCAGAAACGGTTTCGTAAACAATGTTCACAAAACTGAAATTCTCATTGATGATATGATCGTTTGGTAAAAATATTAACGACGTAACATATGGCAAACATCCCGAAAGAATCAAGAAAAGCCATCCGACACAAACCACGATATAACCTTCGCGTTTGTTGATGTGTTTTCTTCTGTCACGCGTAAAATACATCATTGCAGCTCCCGACAATCCCACTAAACTCCCCGAAACTAAAAAAGGGTAGAGTAGATGATCATTAAAATAAATGCTGACACATGTTGCAATAAACATTAAGAGCGCATTTAATAGTAATAAAACACCCGAAAGATTCAGGATTACTTTGATGTTAAGTGATTTCATTATTTAAAATATTTGGTCACTTTTGGAATTAAATTCGCTTGACTAAAAACAACAACATGATCTTTTGGTTCGATAATGAAATCTTTGGTTGGAATAAATCCATCATTTCTACGAACAATTCCAGCAATAATAGCACCTTCTTTAAATGGAAAATCGCTTACTTTTTTGAATGCGATTTCAGAATTTTCGTGAATACGGAATTCTAAAACTTCGGCATCTAAATCAGAAATTCCTGTTACATCCATCACAGAACCTTGTCGAATATAACGGAAAATACTATCTGCGGTTAAGAGTTTTTTATTGATAAAAGCGTTAATTCCAACTTCTTGACTAAGATGAATATAGTCGATATTTTCGACCAAAGCAATTGTTTTTTTAACACCTTTTGATTTTGCTAAAAGACACGACATAATATTCGTTTCCGAACTTCCTGTCACAGCAATAAAAGCATCTGAATCAGAAATACCTTCTTCCAATAACAATTCTCCATCTCGACCATCACCATTGATAATCAAAATGTTATTTAAATCATCAGCTAAATCAAAAGCTTTGTTTCGATTGATTTCTAATAACTTAACGTTGTGCTTGTTATCTTTTAAAAGTTTGGCAACTTTGACACCAATACTTCCTCCTCCCAAAACAATTACATTTTTGAAATACTCTTGTTTTTTTCCTAGGATTTTATAAACTTCTAAAATTCCAGCTTTTTTTACAATAAAATAAACGTGATCGTCTATTCTAAATTCAGTATCAGCTTCAGGAATAATGGTTTGATATTCGCCGCGTTCGTTGCTACGGATAATTGCAATTGGCATCAAAAGATTGTCTTCACCACCTTTTGTCGTCAAATACATGTCTTTGTATTGCTTGTCCAAAATCTTGCAATCCGCATCCAAAACAGTTCCAACCATAAAAAGTTGACCATTTGCAAAGGGATGCATCGCATTGAAAGCAGATTGTTGAACAAGTGAATAAATCTCATCAGCCGCTAATTTCTCAGGGCTAATTAATGCATCAATTCCCATTCCTTGCACCCAAAATTGATTTTCTTTGTAAAGAAATTCAGGATTCGAAATTCGAGCTAATGTACGTTTTGCCCCTAAATCTTTCGCAATCGAAGCACTAGTAAGGTTTGTGTTTTGAAGATGAGTGACCGATATAAAAATATCTGTATCATCAATTCCAACTTCGCGCAAAGCCTTGAAAGAAGTTATATCACCACGATAAGCCATTACATCTAACGAGTTTTCGATCATCAACAATTTGTCCTTGTCCATGTCCATGATGACGATGTCATTCATTTCATTAGAAAGCAATTTAGCCAAATGAAAACCAACTTCTCCAGCGCCTCCGATTAATATTTTCATGAAAGAAATTTAGGATAAAACTATTTTGACGTTTCTTTTTGTCCCATTAACATTAGGAACGATTTCAAGAATTCGTCTATATCACCGTTCATTACAGCATCCACATTACCTGTTTCAGTTCCTGTTCTGACGTCTTTTACCAATTTGTATGGATGCATCACATAATTACGAATTTGAGAACCCCATTCAATTTTCATCTTATTTGCTTCAATCTCATTACGTGCAGCCATTTTTTTCTCTAACTCAATCTTGTACAATTCAGATTTTAACATCTCCATTGCACGCTCACGATTGGCTAACTGAGAACGTTCAACCTGACAAACAACTACAATTCCTGTAGGTTTGTGTGTTAATTGAACTTTCGTTTCTACCTTATTTACATTTTGTCCTCCAGCTCCACCAGAACGAGACGTTTGCAATTCGATATCTGCAGGATTGATTTCAATCTCGATTGTATCATCCACAATTGGCGAAACATAAACCGAAACGAAACTTGTGTGACGCTTTGCATTACTATCAAAAGGGGAAATACGCACCAAACGATGCACACCATTTTCTCCTTTTAGATAACCAAAAGCAAATTCGCCATCCACTTCTAATGTCACTGTTTTTACACCTGCAACATCACCCGCTTGATAGTTTAATTCTTTTACTTTATAATCATGTTTTTCGGCCCACATCAAATACATACGCATCAACATAGAAGCCCAGTCACAAGATTCTGTACCTCCAGCTCCAGCAGTAATTTGAAGAATTGCACCAAGATTATCTCCTTCTTCTGAAAGCATATTCTTGAATTCTATATCTTCTAAAAGCTTAGCAACAACAGTATATTGTTCCATTACTTCTTCGTCACTTACTTCACCTTCTCGGTTAAATTCTACTAAAACTTCGACATCATTTACTGCATTTGCAATAGTTTGGTATTCATCGATCCATTTCTTTTTACCACGCAAAACTTTCATAAAAGCTTCGGCTTCTTTCGGGTTATTCCAAAATTCAGGAGAAGCAGCATGTTCTTCTTCATTTTGAACTTCGATTTCTTTTTGTTCGATTTCCAAATATTCGTGCAAATCTTGTGTACGTTTTTGGATGTCTTTTAGTAATTCGTTGTTAAACATAATTGCAAATGTATAAAAATAGGAGGTTAAGCATTAATCACTTTATCATCTTTTCCGTTCCAAGAAAGAATTTTATAAGTAAAACCTTCTTCCGTTTTAATTTCTTGGTCTTTCAGCATCAAAAAAGTATCGTCCCAATCGCCCTCATCATAACTAATTACCCAGAATAATTGGTTGAACAATAAACCTTCTAAAATATACAAAAGTTCCTCCACAGAATCTACTTCGTAAGTTGTAAAAGGAAAAGAAGATTTGATCCAAATCTTATCATCATCCGAAGTCTGAATATAAAGATCTCCAAAAGTCGATTTGTATTCATTCTCGATATGAAATTCTAATAATTCGGTATCTTTCTTGTGAAGCCCTATGAAATCTGGAATTGCTTCAATGATTTGATTGTATATTTTGATTGAAAAATCGTTCATCTTTCTGAAATTAGCTTGCAAAAATAAACGATATTATCTAATTCTGACACGATATTTATGTTCAATAAATCGAAAAAAGTTAAATAATTTGTATTCAAAATCATAACCATAGTCAATAGAAGGATCCAAATCTATACTCACCGCATACAAATCAGGATTATATGTCATAGGTTGCATATGTCGTTGATTCCAAATCATCACATATTGGCGATTTTTTTGTTCGTAATATTCTTTCGAATAATATTCTTTGGGTAATGCAGTTGTTTTTAAATAAATATCATATTGAGGATCAAATACAACAATATCATAATCTCCATCTTCATTCGGCTCGAATTTTAATGAATTCTCATCTTTATTCGGAACTGAATTTTGTGTGGATTGATTGGTTGTACAAGCAAAAAATAGGAGAGAAACGCTGATGAATAAAAATAGCTTTTTCATAATCTTTAATTTAATTAAATATACTGAAAATTAATGAGAAGCTTGATTCTATTTAGTTTGATGATTGAAAGTTTTGAAGATTTTCTATTTTTATTAATCCGTTGCGCATCTTGAATAAAAATTCGTCAATTCGAGTGATTTTTAGAAATGTAATGAATAAAAATTGTATCGAGAATAGAATTTTATCTTTTAAAACCTTATTCTCGATACAAAATTCTAAAAGAATTTCACTCGAATTGACGGTTTTCATTGATAAAATTATCAAAATATACAACGGTTTTTTTATTAATAATTTCAAATACTAAGCTTTTAACTATCAATAAAATAATTATATTTGAGTATAATGATACGAAACTTGATTTCGTGAAAAAACAATGTTAGGCTATATTTTATGAACAATTATTGGATATTAATTAGTGTAGAGATTTTTGAAAAGCGAATTCTATCTTTTGGAGAAATTCCTAAAATTATTGAATTTTTATGGGATTATGATATTAGTAGTTATGGAGATTCAGCAACATTGTGTTGCTATGGGTACTTTAAAAATGAAAATAATATTTTAGAGAAAAAATATATAGGATATGTAACATTTATTCCAAATAATATCAAAGACTATTATAAAAAAGTCAATGATTTGGCGGTTGAAATATGTGATTTTGCAACGAAAGAATACAATGCAAAAATTTATTTTCCGTCTCAAGGAAAAATTGAGTTTGACTTTCAATCTTATGAAGAATTATATTTAATAAATCATAAACATTCATCACAAAATGAAAATTATGAGAAAAATATTAACTCATTAGATTCTAATTTAAACAAAAATACTTCTGAAGAAAATAAGGTAAACTTACGAGATAACAAAAAAAAAAATTTTACGATAAGTTAAAAAGTTGGTTAATAAAATAAAAACGTTGCCTATCATAGTAATGACAAAATGCGGGATTAAATATTAAGTAGAGAAAGTGTAAATATTTATCCGTCTCTATGATATATTCCCAAAAAAATAACCACATAGAAACATAGAACCAAATGATTTTCTGTTGAAATTAGTTGCTTATCTATTTGTATTTTCAACTAATCTTTACAAGTCATCATTGCAAAAACTATGTTTCTATGTGGTTAAAATAAATTTGAACAACATCTATAAAATTCTATTTCCGATACAATTTTTCTTCACTCTTTTACGTCGTTAATCAGAGTATTGTACCGAAAAATTACTCCAATCAACGAACTGCATTTCACAACTAAGCTTACACAACTGTATGCTCGCCAAGGTAGATACTGGTACTCGCCATCGTCTTTGTTTCACTATTCAGAAATGCCCAAAAATTCACTTTTTTGCCATTGTAATACGTTGGTAAAGCAATATCTATAATCATAGAATTACGAGTCTCAATACTTTGAAATACTTCAAACGAATTTAGTTCTTCACAATAGCAAATAACATTCACAAGATCCGAAGGTTGCGCATTACCTTGCCCAGAATTATCTTCC